>CAYOAS010000014.1:0-15350 GCA_964402015.1 uncultured archaeon
AAAATGATTTTGCGTGTTTTCTGAAGCTGTTTACATTGAAAAACATTAGTGGATAGAACAACAACAAAAGATAATATTTTTGTTGCAATGCCCCAGAATATATTTGAAAAGTCAAAAAAAGAAAGGCAAAAGTTAGCAAAATAAAAACTATTCCAACACTCTGGGAGTAACCTAACCTTACAGGCAATGTGTAAACACTGTTAAAAGTATCCCCCGGCACATCCATAAAATCTTTTGTGACGGCTAGACCAAACCCCAACATAAAGAAAAACAGCATTGCCCCTAACGGAATAGGGTATGTTGGGTAAAGTGCCCAGCCTGCAAGAAAACATAAAATAGCATAAAAGATCGTAACAGTAATTGTTCCTATCAAAAAATGTTTTTTCAAGTCAATGCCAGGGTATGAATATGCAGCAGTTATTATGACTGCTGCAAAAACAACCCAAAAAACAATTATGCTAATTAAATAAGAAATCAACAACGCAAGAAAATATAAAAAAATTGCAAACAAAAGAGCTTGTTTCTCAGATATCCTGCTATTTGGGAGAGGCCTTTCTGGACGATTAACTCTATCAATTTCCTTATCTGCAATTGCATTAAATGAATTAAATGCTCCCACAACACACAACAATGAAACTGAAACAAGCCAGAATCGCCAATCTGGCAGAAAACCTGTTGTGGCAACAATACCAACAAACAGAGTAGTTATTGCCATGGGCATGTATTCTGGAACAACCAAATGCCAAAGATCAACCAAATGAAACATTTAACCCTAAAATGGTTTTTTTTGTTTAAATTAGTTTCCATTCTTTCCATAGTTTGACTCGCTTATTTTCAATTACTTCTGCCAATCCAACTTCTATTTCACAGAAAGGATCGCCGCGAGCCATGCATTTTGTTTCTAATGCATCTAATTCTTTTTTCATGTTTGCACTCAAACCGCCTGCCACAAACCCAGTTGGCACAAAATCAACAGCATAATTTGCTTTTCCATATGTTTTTGGGAATGCAGAAGATCTAAATTGAACAACATAACTATCGTTTTTAATGTCAACTTTTGCAATTTCTAGTTTTCCCCACCCTGCAAAAGTAACGATTTTTACTTGCCAGTCAAGAATCTTGTGCGGGTCTGTGAATTTTTGGGTTTTTACAAATCGCTCGTTGTATGTTTTTGATCCATCTTTTGCGCTCGCATAAATTTGCTTGTACGCTTTTTCAAGACCAATTGCATTGATCAACCCTTTTTGTAGGCTGCATAAAATATTAGTTGGAATAATATTGATTGGAACATCCATCAGGCTAAGTTCGCCATCTGTAACATTGAACAACTTAGCATATTTAAACATTTCAAATAGATTAGGCATGTTAATGGCCTACTTATTCTGGCTTGACTACAATGCCAGCCTTATCAATTTCAAAAGAATAAATTCCCCTTCTTTGCTTTGTTAGTCGCATTTTAGGAATATGCAATGTTCTATAAGCGTCTTCGCCTTCAACCGCATGCAAAACAATTATAGAATCACATAAAAATTCTGAAATAGTATCTCTGCTTATTCCTTCGGCGCCTTCTACTTTTTCGCTTGTAAGGAAAGCAGTTGCTTTGGATTTTGCGATTACAGTAAAAATTTTTTTAAGTTTTAGCCTGCCTATTGTTGGCATGTCTATTGGAGTGGGAAATATTGCTTCAGAAATTTTTTCTAAACCCATTTTAGCAAGCTCTTCTGGTTCGATTGGCGTGCTGGAAATAGAATCTAATGAATCCAGAGCAATCAAATCATAATGCGCACTTTCAATTTGCTCTAACAAAAAGCGAACCATATTCGGGTCGGAACTATCAACAGCAACTATTTTCAGGTTTTTTTCAACTTTTTTTGGATCCCAACCAAATTGCAGCATTTGGTTTTCCAATCTGCCCTCGTTCTGTTCAAGATTCAAGTACAAACATTTTTTTCCTTTCAGTGCCGCGTTATACAAGATTTGTGCGCAAAAAATGCTTTTTCCGGTTCCAGGCGTACCACTAATGAGCATAATGCTTCCTTTTGGAAATCCGCCTTCTACTAGTTTGTCAAACCCATCAATGCCGCTTGGAATTCTTTCCATTCTGCAATCGCCATTAGTTTTAAATACATCCAACTTTATAAAGGTTATTACTTTCAAGTTCTAAGAAGGTTTAATTTTATGAGCGGCCTGGGAATGATTGATGGCGAGTTTGATTTTGCTTTTGCGCGAAACAATTCTTTAATCAAGCAAATTGGCAAACTCCAATTGGCAATTGACCCGCAATTCAAGAAAGAACTCCAAGCATTGCGAATGAACCTTTATTCCAAAAAAATCACTCCAACAAAATTTTGGGAGAATTATAAGAAAGTCTTGTTTAAGAGCGTTGGCAAGGATAAGCAAATCCTAAACGTTTTACTGAAAAAGACTGACAAGAAAATCAAACAGCAGTTCAAAGAAGCTGAGAAGGAATTCGAGAAAAGAGAACCAGTAAAATACCCTGACTTGAGCTTGCCAAGCTGAAATCGCTTTTTTTTACTAAATTCTTTTAAAGCACGAACGCATTATTTTATTGGTCAATTATGCCTTTGGTTTTGCGCCCACACGGAAAAAGAGACTTTCAACACCAGCAATATGAACGACTATTGCAAGGGATAGATTATAAAAAATGGCAAGCAATTTATCCTTTGAGGCAAGAACTAATGCAAAAGGATGCTTTGTTTGCCGGCGATGTTGCAAAGATAAAGGCTGCGATTGCTGACGGAATAATCAGCAGGCAAAAAGGCGATGCGCTTTATTTTCGTGCATTGGATGCTGCGATTAGAAGACAAAGAAAAGTCGCTTAATCTTCTTCTTTCTTTGTCTCAGACAAAAGTGGATTCAAACCCTCTTTAAAAGTAGTGTAAGCAATGTGCGTGTCAACCGCTCCAACGCGCTCATCCTTGCTTAACTCTTCAATAATAGAGTAAAGTTGTTTGGTGCTTTTTAGCTTGCAAATGAACAGTAAATCGAATTCTCCGGAAACCTCGAAAACTGAAACAACATTATCCAGGCTAGCATATTCTTTTACCAACGTAGGAATGTTCTTTTGGTCAGCCTTTGCAAAAACAAAAGCAGTAAAATCATAACCAAATTTTGCCAAATCGATTTTTGGGTAAAGCCCCAATAAAATCTTTTTTCTGCGCAAGCGCTTAATCGCAGCATAAATGCCGGGGCTTGTCTTCTTGAAGTGTTTAGCAAGCTCACTGTATTTAACAGTCCCATGCTCAATAATATAATTTAACAATTCTGTCTCGAAAGAGGTCATACCGCCTAAATGTTAACTTTTCAAATATATAAACTTGATTTTTGGGTTTCACCAAAAATAATCACAAAAACAAACAAATTAGACTAAAAATTAACTGTAAGTAATAGTGCCAGTTTGTTTTTGGCAAGGCTTTCGATAGCTTTAAAAAAAGCCATTGGTTGAATTCTATAGACTGTCATGGAGCAAACGATTCTATTAATGCAAAACAGAACCAACAATAGAACAATTGCAGAGCTCGCCATAACAATTTTGAGCCAGGAATGGCCATTGCCATTAAAGACAATCCAGAGAAAAATCACCAAAGAATACGGAAAAAAAGCAAGCTTTCAAGCAACACACAAAGCACTAAAAAAACTCTTGGAGGAAAATGTTCTAACCAAACAGGATTTGCATTATGAAATTAACACCGAATGGCTAAAGCAACTAAACAATTTCAGCTTAGAAACAATGCAGGCATATTTAATAAAAAACGAAAAAAATTATGGCAGCATATAACCAACTTTTAACAAAAAAAACAATTGCCAAACTATGCATTAAAGAACAAAAAGCCAAAAGCAGCAAATCAAAATTTTTATGGATATTTATTTACAACAAAAACTGCTCTTGGCGAGTGCTCTGGGCTGTTTGAAACAGTGAAATCAGCACCTTGGCTCTTGAGTTTAAACGATTGTGATGTTGTTCCATTAAACTGAGTTAAGCCCGCAGTATCCACTTCAACTATGTTCCATCCTTGTTTTAATTCTGCTTCGTTTGAACTCTCTTTGTTTAGGAGGTTTGCTCTTGGTTTTGTTCCAGCTGTAAAGCTGTCAACGTAAAAGATAAGTGCCACATAATTTGCCTTTAACAGGGTGCCTGGCAAGGGGTTTCCACTTGTTCCTTTTAATGCCCCAAA
Organism: uncultured archaeon; assembly: GCA_964402015.1. GTDB lineage: Archaea > Iainarchaeota > Iainarchaeia > Iainarchaeales > JAGVWC01 > CAYOAS01. The sequence goes on from CAYOAS010000014.1 coordinate 4,197, forward strand.
AGGAATATCTTGATAGCTTGTAGTTATTGTGCTGGGGGCAGAGATTGCTTCCATTACGTATTGGCAGTTTGTTGTTCCTGTATCTGCGCAGTCTGTTTTGTTGTCGCTGTCGTTGTCTATTCCGTCGTTGCTGATTTCTGTTGTTTTTGGCGTGTCTGTTGTCAGGCTAATGTTTATGGTTTTTGTTTGGCCTGTTTCAATTTCTGTGTAGGTTAAGCTCAGTTTTTTTGCAAGAACCATGCCTTTTCCTTCGACTTCAAAGCTGTCGCCAGAGGGAATGCTTACATCCTCAAACCTGTATGTTTTGCCGGCATAATTTATTGTGCCATAACCCATTTTGTCGTCAAAACTGATTCCTTCAAACGGATTAATGATTATGCGGCGCGCTGTAGCGTTTTGCAGCGTGAGAATTACCATGTCGCCTTCAGTGTAAACGCCTTTGCACAAAAAAGCAAAATTGACTTGGCAACTGTTCCTGTTGAAACCGCCAACGCCTGCAACGAACAAAAAACTTGCAGTAACAACCAGCAGAATAAGCGCCCAACCATAAGTCATTAAGTATTCTAATGCTGCTTGAGTGCGCGTAATTTTTTTCTTCAAAACCTTCTTTTTCCGCATGCCAATATAACAAATTGTTGTTTGCCAATAAAAATGTTTGGAAAAACAAGGCTTTTTCTGTTGCCAAAACAACGAATAAATACTGCCTTGTTTCAATATATCCAGTATGCGGTTGAAAATTTTTTTTTTGCTTGCTTTTGCTTTGGTTTTGCTGGCTTGTTGCGCTTTTGCTGTTCTTGCACCGCCAACGGGTTTGAATGCAGAGTTTGTCGAGCATGGCATAAGGCTTTCGTGGCAGCATGCTAAGGGCGCGGGAGTTTCGTTCAATGTCTACCGCGGCGAAACCATTGAAACCGCAAGGGTTATTGCAAGTGTGAGTGAACTTTTTTTTGTTGACAAAACAACTGTTGCGGGCAAGAACTATTTTTATTTTGTGACAGCGGTTGATGAAAGCGGCGAGAGCAATCATTTGGGTTCTGTTTTTGTGGAGTCAATTGCGCCGGAGGAGAAACCGTTCAGTTTCAAGTTGATTGCTCCGGCACAAAAAACATTTGATTTGGAGACAGTCCAGCAAATAGATTTTGTTCTCGCAATCGAGAGCAAAAATTTTAGTGCATTGAATGATTTGAAAGCAGTGTTAGTTAACACTGATTTTGGCACGAGAGAAAATTTTGTTTTTGACGCGCAAAAGAAACAGTTTTTTCTTTCAGTAAAGCCGCCGGAAAAACAGTCTTTACAGGCACTGCAGACAGTTTACACGATACTGGTTACTGCAACAATTGACGGGCAGCAGGTTTCGGAATCGCGGGACTTGGAATTAGTGTTTATTCCAAAAAGCGAGGTTAATGTGGCCGCGCTTTCGACAAACTATGTTTCGATTATTTGGCCGTATATTCTTGCATTGTTTTTTTTGGGAACCCTGATATTTGTTTCATGGAGATTATTCTTACAAAGGCAATTGGAAAGGGATAAAATTTGGTTGGAGCGCTTGGAGGTTTTGCGCGAGCTAAAAGTCTGGGAATATGATTATTTGCAGCGCAGGATTTCTTCAGAACAGTTTGCGGAAAAAGCGCGCGAGCTGCAGGGAAAAAAACTTGCCTTGGAGCAAAAGCTCGGCATGGCAAAAAAAGGCAGTGTTCCAAGGCCGAATCATTTTGACGGTTGCTCGCCAGCAGAAATTGAAGAAATTTCCATGCTCGCAAAAATGCTGCAGCAAAAGAAAAAAGAAATGACGCATGATAGCATGCGCGCTTGGCTAGTGGGAAACGGAAAAAGCGAAAAGGTTGCAAAAAAGGTTGCAGAAATAGTTTTCGAAAAATGAGTTTTAGAGTTCGAACAGTTCCTTTATTTTTTGTTTTACTTCTTTGAGTTTTTGCGGCGATATTCTGCCTATTTTTGATTCTATCAACCTCTTGTATGCTGTTACTGGGTTATCAACCATTATTTTGCTTTCAACTTTTAGTTTGCCTTCTTCAAAGTCTGATTGGCTGAGTAAAACATCATATTCTGTTTTTGGGCCTTTTGAACTGATTTTCAGCAAAACTATGTCTTCAGAGTATTTATTGAATCTTGAATTGCTTATTACTAAAGCAGGCCTTCTTTTTATGCCAATTTGCTCTGAAAACAAGATGCTTGCCACTACGACGTCACCTTGTTCAAAGCTCAAAGAGTTCATGTGCGTCTTCGCCTTCTTCAGCCCATCTCTTGTAAGCGTAAACTTTCCAAGGGTCTTTTTCGTTTTCCAACGATTTTGCCTTTTGTTCAATGGCCTTTCTTGCAATTTCAGTCCACTTGATTTCAGAATGTCTCTTCATTATCTTATGCAATGGTTCAGGAATCGCCAAAGTCATATTAACCAAACAAATCACCTTAAATAAGTAAAATAAGGATAAGGCTGTTTAAATTGGCGTTTTTTTCGGCGTTTGCCGGCAACCGGTTAAAAAACATTTTTTTTCATTCTTTTTTCATGCAAAACATTGCTTTTGATGTCAGGCAACTGTACGAGCGCTTTCCGTATCCTTCGCGCAGCCATGTTGGCAAGCGCGGGCTGGAGAAATACTTGAAATGGGTATTGCCTGCTTTTGGAAAAAAAGAATTGTCTTTTTTTTTCGGAAAAAGAATTTTGGATGTCGGCTGTGGCACTGGAGAATTTGCTGTGGCGCTTGCATTGCACGGAGCAATTGTCAAGGGGATTGATTTGAGCAATTCTTCAATTGCCAAGGCGCGCGCTTTTGCAGAAAAAATGAAAGCAAAAAAAATTGAATTTGAACAGGCAGACTTGTTTGAGTATTCTTCTGCAGAGCGCTTTGACATTGTTTTTTCTCTGGGGGTATTGCATCACACGCAAAGCGCAAAAAAATCGTTTGAAAAAATTGTTGGTTTTTGCAAACCGAATGGTTTTGTTTGTATTGGCTTGTACAACAAGTTTGGCAGAATCCGGCACAGGATAAAACGGGTTTTGCTGAAGATTCTTGCTGGAAACAATGTTGAAAAGCGCATGGAGCTTGCAAAAAAATTGTTTCCAGTTGTGAGGGAAAAGGATGCCGCTTGGCTTGCTGACAAATTCGGGCAATTGCACGAGAGCTATCATTCTGTTTCTGAAGTGCTGGAATGGCTTGAAAAAAACAATCTCGAATTTGTTGGCGCGCGCCCTGAATTGAAAGGCAATGCCTTGCTCCAGCAATTCAAGTGGCTGTTGGAACGCAAGGGCGCGTTTTTTGTTGTTGCAGGAAAAAAGAATTAGGTGATTATTTTTTCTTTGAAGATTTTGCTTGCTTCGGGGTTTTGTTGTTTGCAGTATTTTGAGTCTGGGCGCTTGTTGTAGGGTTTTTCGCTTTTTGAGCTTAATTCTTCAAAGGTTAGTTTGCAGATTTTTATGCCTGGCCAGATGCAGACCGGGATGTTGGAAATATTGCTTATTTCCAGCGTCAGCTTTCCTTCAAAGCCGGGGTCAACTGTTCCAGCAGTAGAATGAACAATAATTCCGAGCCTTCCCAAACTGCTTCTGCCGTCAAGCCTTGCAATCATGTCTGCCGGCATTTTGATGTATTCTTTTGTAATGCCCAAAACCAATTGGTTGGGATGGACTGTGAATGGTTTGTCGTTGCCGAGCCTTGTCAACTGCATGAGGTCTTGGATATTGTTGTTTCTGACATCAATGTGTGTTATTTCTGCATGCTTGAAAGTGCGGAATTCATTGCCAAGACGCAAGTCAATGCTTGCACAGCTGATGTTTTCTTCCACCAAGTCGTTTATTATTATTTTGCCTTGTTTGATGGCTTTTTTTATGTCCCTGTCGCTCAGTATTGTCATGCATTAATCTTTTTGGTAATTCTTTTTTTAAGAGAGTATTATGCCTGTTGCAAAGATTGGGTGTTTTATAAAATGTTTGCTGGAACTTTTTCTTGTTTGATATGGTTTTTGGTATTGCAACAGGTTGTTTCTGGCACTTGGGTTTGCAGGAACTGGAAATTCTGCGTTTTTTGAAGCAGTTTGAAGTGGATGCTGTTGAATTGGTTTTTGCTTTTCCGCAAGAGCTTTTTGATTTTGCGCCAACGCGCGCTGACATGCTTTTTTTGCGCTCGAAAAAATATGTTTCAATTCATGCCCCGTTCCACGAAACCGAATACAAAAACAACCCAGAAACAAGAAAAATAATCTTGGCATTGGATTCCTTGGCAGGGAAGGTTGGCGCAAGGAATGTTGTTTTCCATGACGATTGCATCAAGGATTTTTGTGTTTTTGATTCAGCCAATTTTCTTCCGCTGATTGAAAACCTTGCCTTCAAGAAAGGTGTTGAACGCATTGTTTCAGTCAGGCAAACAGAAGATTTTTTGTTGGCACACAAGAATTTTGGTTTTTGCCTTGACATTGGCGACGCGCTTGTGGAAGGAATAAACCCAAAAGATTTCCTGCAATTGGAAAAAAAGATTGTGGAAATGCATGTTCATTTTCCAATAATGGAAAACTGTGAATTGAAACTGCACGGTTCGCCTTCAAAAACGCAAAAAAAGTTTTTGGAACTGGCAAAACCGGTTCTTTCTTTGAGTGTTCCGAAAATTTTTGAGGCAACGGATTTTTTTTCAAAAGACAAAAAAGCAGTGGAAAAAGAGCTTGAATTAGCAAAATCGCTTGCATGCAAGAATTAACGTTTAACTGTTATAGTGCGGGAGAAACAAGCTTTGTCAAGAACCGCCAATTACAGATTGGCGGCATGAAGGTTCTTGACAGACAAAAGAATTCCCGTTAAACCACCATTTGAAAAATGGCGGAATTCTTTTGGATTTAAATCAGGCGTGTTTTTGGTTATTTTTTTGCCAGAAGTTTTGTGATTTCTGTTATTGTTTCGTTGAATTTTTTTTCGTTGATTTTTGCAAAGGCACGCGTAACTATTTTTTTGCTTATTTGCATTATTTTGTCTGCTTTGATTTCCCGCACGCGATTTTGTCCCAAACAGCGTCTTCTTTGCTCCACGCCCTTTTTAATGCTTCACGGGATAAAATAGCCCATACCTTACATTTATCAAGAGAGTCTGCAATTTTCATAAAACCATTTTTTTCCGTTTGTTTCATGGAGGCGCGCGTTGTCATAGTTTTAGTTCCCTGTATACTATTTTGTATTTTCCTCTTTTTTTGCCTTTGCCAGTTATTTTGAATCCTTTTTTTTCGTATAATTTTTGTGCTGCTTTTTCGTTTGGGTCATCGGGAGAAGTGTATAACCTGAGATATTTTTTGCGGTTTATTTTTGCTTTTTTTATTGCATAGTCCAGCAGTTTGCTGCCTATCCCCCTGCCGCGGTATTCTGGATGGACACAGAACCAGCTGAGCCAGTTAGCTTCTTTTGCGTCTTTTTTTAGTTCGTATATCCCTGTTGTTCCGATTAGTTTTCCGTTTTCTGTTCCAACCCAGTATTTTACAAAAGTGACTTTTTTGTTTGGCGAATTTTTTTTTGTATGATTCGTCAAGGCTTGCGGGCAGCCAGAAGTCCGAGCTTTCTTTTTTTGTCTGGACAGGAAAAATTTTGTTCAATAATTTTTTTGCGGCTTCAAGGTTTTTTGGGGAAAGCGGGATTATTTTCATGTTTTTCAACTGTCATGCTTATTTTATTACTCTTGCATCTGCTGCAATTATTTTTTTTCCTTGCGCGAACAGGGGATTGATGTCTAGTTCTTTTATTTTTTCTTTCAAAAGCAGCTTGTTTGTTTTCAACAAAATGTTTTCAAGTTCTGTAAAATTTATTGGTTTTTGTCCGCGCGCGCCTTTGAGGATTGCATAGCCTTTTATTTCTTGAATCATTTCTTTTGCGTCTTGCCTTGTTATTGGGCAAATTCGCAAGCTCACGTCCTTTAATATTTCGACGAAGATTCCGCCCAAGCCAAACAGTATTGTTGGCCCGAATTGCTCGTCAAATTTTCCGCCGATTATCAGTTGCGTGCCTTTAGCCATTTCCTGCACTATTGCTCCTTTAAAGCCGGAAAGTTTTTTCAGCTGTGCAAAAGCGTTGAGCGATTCTTTTTCGTTTTTGATGTTGAGTTTTATTCCGCCCGCATCAGTCTTGTGCAGTATTTTTGGCGAGACAATCTTTATTACGAGCGGAAACTTCAGGCGCTTTATTGCTTGTGCGAGCTGTTTTGTGTTTTTGCAGTATTCGCTTTTTGCAATTGGAATTTTGTATTTTTGCAGTAGTTTGAGCGATTCCTGGAGTGATAGTGTGGGCATGCAAAACTTTGTGTTTGTTTGTTTTAAAAACATTGCCTTTCTCTTTTCATTATGGTCCAAAAAGCAATTTCTTTCACTGCTCTTGGCGGAGCGCAAGAGGTTGGCAGGAGCGCTTTCCTTGTTGATTCCGGCGACAATTTTCTTTTGGAGTATGGGGTAAAGCTTTCGCCAAAGGAAACAGAATATCCGCTTCCAGTAAAGACAAATTTGACTGCTGCAATTGTCAGCCACGCACACTTGGACCATTCCGGCAATTTGCCGCAATTGTTTTTGAAATCCCACATAATGACTTTTCTCACGCCGCCAACGCTTGACCTTAGCAAATTGTTGTGGTTTGATTCCCTGAAAATCGCTGGAATGGAAGGAATGGATGCACAGTTTTCAAAAGAGGAAATAGAACGCGTCGAACGATACAGTTTTCCGGTTGGCTACAAAAAAAAATTGCCTGTTTCGCAAAATTCTTCCATTGAATTTTTTGACGCGGGGCATATTGCTGGCTCGGCAATGACAAAGCTTTCTTTGGGAGAAAAAGAATTGCTGTACACTGGAGATTTTCGCGTTGATGAAACGCGCCTGCATTCTGGCGCTGATTTGAAGGTTGGAAAAGTTGATTATTGCGTTATTGAGGGCACGTATGGAAACCGCCTGCATCCCGAAAGGCATCATTCTGAAAAGCATTTTGTCGAAAGCGTTCAAGAGATTGTTGACAACGGCGGCTGGGCATTGGTTCCAGCGTTTGCTGTCGGCAGGAGCCAAGAGGTAGTGGATATTTTGAACGAGTACAAGCTTGGAGTGCCGATTTATCTGGATGGCATGTGCCAGAAAGCAGCAAGCATTCTCTTGAAATACCCGGATTATTTGAAGAATCCGTTCTTTTTGAAAAAAGCCTTGGACAAAGTGGAATGGATTCGCAACGACAGGATGCGCGCTAAGGCTTTGAAACAGCCGAGCGTTATTGTCACTACAAGCGGCATGCTGACCGGCGGGCCAATAATGCAATATGTAAAGCGCTTGTACAAGGACAAGGAAAGCAAGATTTTTTTGACTGGATACCAGGTTGAAGGAACTCCCGGAAGAACATTGTTGGAAACAAACAAGCTGCCGTTGAACGATGTTATATTGGATGTCGAAATGCAGGTTGAAAAATTTGATTTCAGCGCTCACGCTGACCAAAAAGAAATGGTTTACGCGCTGAAAAAATGGAATCCAGAAAAAATAATCATAGTGCACGGCGACAAAAAAATAATAGAAGAATTCCAGGCAAAACTGAAAGAGGAAGGCCTTGATGCTGTTGCTGCTGAAACCGGAAAAACAATAAAATTGCATTAAAGATTTTTTAGTGGTTGATTATGGTGAATGTGTTTTGTCCGAAGTGCGGCGAAACAAAAGGCCAATTCACTAGCGGCTTTTGCAAAAAATGCTTTTTGGAAGACAACAAAATCTTGGAGTTAGCAAAGCGCATTGATGTTTCGCATTGCAAAAAGTGCGGAAAAATCCGCATAAAGGGAAAATGGTTTGGGCAAAGCGAGCAGGGCATCAGGCAAGTTGTTGAATCGCAATTGAAAATAAGGCAATTGTCCAACGCATCGGTTTCCATTGAACTGGCACCGCAAGATAACGGGACAACAATTGCAATTGTTTCAGTGAACGGAAAAATTGGAAATGATAAAGCCAGCGTTGATGCACAAACTTTGCTGGTTCCAAAAGAAATTGTTTGCGAGAACTGCAATTTATTGGGTGCAAATTATTATGAGGCTGTTTTGCAAATCAGGTTTGCAAAAAAAATGAAAAAAGAAGAATTTGACAAAACACTAAAAGAAATTGATTCTCTTGTGGCACGCCTTCAAAAAGCAGATTCCCTTTCAAAAATTACCAGCATTGAAAAAATACAGAACGGCTTCAATGTTTCGATTGGTTCCAAGCGCGCTGCAAAAAAAATAGTCGAGCATTTCGAGCGAAAGCACAAGGCGAAAACAAAAAGCTCTTTCACTCTCGCCGGCGTTGACGCAAGCGGAAAAGAAAAAAAAAGATTCACTTTTTTGATAAGGATTTGAGGGGTCGAAAAAGGTTCATGCTTTATAATACTTTTTTTATATGATGCTTCTGATATGGATAAAGTTTTTTCCAAACAGGACTTGAAAAGAGTTGTACAAGCGCGCAGGCATGGCTTTAAGCAATCCCCACCGGAAAAACTAAAGTATATTCGCGGATTGAAATCGCACATCAGGCAAGTGCGGCAAGTTGCTTTTTCGATTGCCCAACAATTGAGAACGAATGGGGTCAAGATTAATCCAAAAGACGTCAGCAGGGCTGGATGGATGCATGACCTTGCAAGAAATGCAAAAGGCGCGGAAAATTTTGGCGTACATGAAACAGTTGGTGCAGGCATTGCAAAACGTTTTGGTTTTGTTACTGCAGCAAAGCTTATTGCAACTCATGGTTTGATTCCAAGCGAAGCAGCCTTAAAAAAGATGACACTTGCGCAAAAGCTTTTGGTTTATGCTGATGCAAGAGTTGCTCCAAACAAAGTTCCAGCAAAAAAACAGGGTTCTTGGAAGAACATACGGTCCTGATTTTGAAATAGTCCCGCTGAAAGAAAGAGCTGCTTTTGTTTTGAGCCGATACAAGCCAGAAGATGTGTTGTATGCTCCACATGTTTTGCATTATCAATTGCTGGAAGAATTTGAAAAAGAATTGAAAAGCAAATACCAAATAAATGTTCCGTAATTTTTTCAATCAGCTTTCGTATTTTTTCAGTGCTTCGATGATTTGTGCTATCGGCATTTTTGTGACCAGCAAGGGAATTTTTTCTGTTTCCGCGATTTTTATTGCAAGCGGGTCAACCTTGTCAATGCCGTGCAATACTACAATGCCGGGTTTCATGTCAGTGCTGAAGCGCCCGATTTTTACTGCAATCATCGGGCTTCTGCCGTTTTCAACGCTCATGAAAACCAGTGCCCTGTCAGGGGTTTTGCCGTACAAGTGCATGTATTCGTGCACTGGCACTTCAAGAATTACTTTCAGCGAATCAACTACTGTAAAACCGTAAATTTGGGTTTCAGCCAGCCTTGAACCGTTTGCCACTGAAGTTGCTTGGATTTTTTCAGCAAAATCTGTTCCTTTTACTGCAGCAAAGAATTCATGCGTGTCAAACAATTCGTCTTTTGGCTTGAAATCCTTTTCCAATTGCTTCCTAATCTTTCCGCCTCGCTTTTCATCAATAGCAATAAGCGCGCTAACCAGCCTGTTCACTACTCCAATGCCCGGGCTCTGCCTTCTGCCGCCTTCATAATCTGAAATAGTGGAACTGCTGACTTTCATATATTCTGCCAGCTCTGTTTGTGATACCCCAAAGATTTCCCGCCATTTTTTCATGCTTCCACCGGGTTCTTTGCTAAGGGTTATTTCGCCAGCCATTGTTACTGCAAGTTTATCCATAATAGAAATAAGCTTGGGAAAAAGCATTAAAAAAGGTTTCGTCAATCGCCAAAAAAACCCTTTTTTCCAAGCGACAAATGACGAAAACGATTCTTTTTTCAGAAAACACTTTTCAAAGCTTTTTTTTGTTCATTTTTTATTTTGCGGGTAATCTTTGCCAATTTTCTCTTTTGGACAGCCAATAGGCTTTTCTCTTTGCGGGATTAAAGTCCCGCGGTTTTTCTTTTGGACAGACCGTAGACTTCCCGTTTTGAAGCAAAGCTTCAAAAGGGCGCTTTTGAGCAATGGCTCAAAACGCGTTCTTTTTCGCAAAAAGAAAAGGCTTGGAACGGAACCAGTTGGATTCAAACCGGCGAGAACCCGCCGTGATGTTGTCCTTCTCGCTTCGCTCGAGAGGACTTTAGCGGACCCGGTGGGATTTGGACCCACGACCCCCGCCTGCCTTCCAGAAAAAGGAATCTGTTAGGAGTTTCACCTTAAAATTATGTTGTTGAACAACACGCAAATTTTAATGCGGTGCCCTATCCAGACTAGGCTACGGGTCCATTATTGAAATATTTTTGGTTGGCGGGTTTTAAAAAGGCTATTTGTAGATGTTGTCGTGGTGGTCAAAATCCAGAAAAAGAATGAATTTTTTGTTTTTGTCATATTGAAATGTCAGGACAAAGCTTTTGTCAATGTGAACGCGTTTTTCAAAGCTTAAATTTCCTTTCAGGTTTTTGAAGTGTTCAATTGTTGTTTCGTCGGAATTGGATATTTGTTTTATTTTTTTGCGCAATATTTCCGCCCGTTGCGGGTCTCTTTTTTGCAGCACCTCAATTATTTTTTTGAGTTCTTTGGATAAGTCGTATTCTAATGGCAAGGTTTCACTTTCCAAACAGCTTGTCCAGTTCTTCGTCGTTCATCCTTCTGTGGGGATGCTTTTTGTAATAGTTTTGCTCAATCTTCAGTATTTTTTTGATATACTCCTCTTTTACTTCGGGTTCAACCTCGTTATGCCCATAAAGCTTGACAAACTTATTCAGCGCTTCGCTTTTGTCCTTCAAGTCATATTTTGCTTTCATAACGGTCAAGACCCTGTTGGAGTATTTGTCTAATGAAACCCGTGCGTCAACCAATAAAACCACCTCTGCACTTCATGTGTATCTGATGTGCACATGGTGTGCATTAGTTAATTTAAAGCTTTCTTTTTTCCGTCAAAGAATGAAGGACAAAACAGTCGCTGTTACCAGCGGTATTGAAAGATTGTCGTCAATCGGCAAATATTCCGCGAGCATTGCAGCTATTGCTGCGAGCAATGCAATGCCAATATTGATGAAAAGTGCTAGCATTATGAATGTTGCCATCATTCCAGCAACGCTGCCTGAAACAGTGCGCTCGCCAACGATTTTTGTTTTGCCGAATCTTTTTCCAATGATTGTTGAAGCAGTGTCACCATAAG
>CAYOAS010000015.1:0-15033 GCA_964402015.1 uncultured archaeon
ATTCGCAGGCAATTTCAGAAGCAACAAGAATCAGGGTTCCGGTTATTGCGCTTGCAAGCACAAACAACAGTCTCAAAGACATTGACTTGGTTGTTCCAATAAACAACAAGGGAAGAAAAAGCCTGGCGCTCACATACTGGCTCCTAGCCAGAGAAATTCTCAAGGAAAAAAGCGAAATAAAAAAAGACGAAGAATTCACAAAAACAATAGACGATTTCGAGTACAAATTAAAAGAAGGCGCTGAAACAGAAGGAGAAGAAAGAACAGAATTTGACACTGGTTATAGGCCACGCAGGCAATTTGGCAGCAGTGCAAGCAGCAGTAACTTTGGCAGGGGAAGAAACCGCGGCATGCAAAGAGGCGGATCACGCGGCGGAAGGCAGGGCGGCAGAGGCGGCCAACGAAGGCGCTTTTGAAGCTTTTTTCTGCTATTTTATTAAACTGTTTTTTCAAAAAGATTTTCATGAACCGCAAAGCTGCTTTTGCAGGAAGCTTTTACCCTGCCGACACAGCAAAGCTAAAAGAAATGCTTGAATCTTTTTTTTCGAAAGCGAAAAAAGAATTAGCCAAAAAACAAAAAACTGCTTGTGTTGCCGCGCCGCACGCCGGCTATGCCTACAGCGGGCAAACAGCAGCGTTTTCTTTTGCAGCGCTCAAAAAAGCAAAGACTTTTGTGATTCTTTCGCCAAACCATACTGGATATGGCGCGAGAGTTTCCATTTTTCCCGAAGGAGAATGGGAAACACCATTGGGAAAAGCCAAAATAAATTCTGCGTTGAGCAAAAAGATTGCGGAAGCGCTCGGAATTGAAACAGACATTGAAGCACATCTTGGCGAGCACAGCATTGAAGTACAACTGCCTTTTTTGCAATATTTATTCAAAAAAGATTTTGATTTTGTGGCAATAACCCTTGCCACAAACAATTTGGCTGAATTGAAAAAACTCGGAACAGCAATTGCAGAAACAACAAAGGGCATTGATGTTGCTGTTATTGCATCGAGCGATTTCACGCACTACGAACCTGAAGAAAGCGCGAAAAAGAAAGACCTGGCAGCAATAAAATTCGTTGAAAAAATCGATATAAAAGGATTCTACAAAGAGGTTGTTGAAAAAAACCTGAGCATTTGTGGCTATGCTGCTATTATTGCAGCAATGCAATATTGCCTTTTACGGAAAGAGTTTAAAACAGGAAGATTATTGTATTATGACAATTCTGCAACAGCAAGCCACGACAAGGCAAGCGTTGTAGGATATGCCGCAATAGGGTTTTATTAACCAAAATAGGCAAAAAGAAGCCCAAAAAACAACAAGCAAAAAGCATAATTTCTTCACTGAAAGCAGTAAATTTATATAGTATTTTGTTCCTAAATATATTGTCTTTTTATAAAGGGAATAACATGAACGACGCGGAAATAAATTCGCTTTTGGAACAGCTTGGCCTAACAGAATACGAGGCAAAAACTTTATCCACTCTATTCAAGCTGCGCGAAGCAGAGGCACCAGAAATTTCAAGGCTCGCACAAGTCCCAAAAACAAGGGTTTATGACGTTCTTGACCGGCTGATTGAAAAAAAGCTTGTAATTGAAACCAACGGCAGGCCAAAAGACTACCGGGTTGTGGAAATAGAAAACGCATTCGCACAGCTTTTGGAATCAAAAAAATTTGAGCTTGGCGAACTAGAAAAGAAAACAAGCGCGCTGAAAAACAGGCTATTGAGCCAGGAAAGCCCTGCAGAAGAAGAAGGAGAAAAAGTAATGAAGGTAAAAGACAAGCAGGACTTCATAAAGATTCTCGCGCAGGAAATCGGAAAAGCAAAAAAAGAGGTTGTCGCGCTCACAAAGCTCGACCAAGATTATCCATTGCTAAAAGAATCAATAAAACACGCTTCAAACAGGAAAGTGAACATAAGGCTTATTGGGCATTCGCACCCTGAATTCCCGCAATTGGCAAAAGAATTCAACGAAGCAGGAATCGAAACGCGGAGCGCAAAACACGGAATGAACGCCTTCATAATAGACGGAAAAAAAGTAATATTATCCATAAGCGATTTGGACAAGGAAAAACCAGAATACCACTTTACAATCTGGCAAAACAATATTGGAATGGCAACAGCACTCCAAAACTATTTCGAAGACCACTGGAAAAAAAGCAAATAAAAGTTGGTGACTAAATAAATGGGAATATTCAGAAAGATTATAAGAAAAACGAGAGCTGGAATAAAACTAAATAGATTAGCACGGGCTAAAGCACAAAAAATAGTAGATGCTGAGGAAACCGAAGGAAGTTATTTAACCAGAGGCGAAATCAGGGGCATAAGAAAAAATATTAAACGTGAATTAAAAAAAAGGCTGCCGCCCTGAAAAGAGCAGTACCCCCCAAAAGAAAGCCTTAACCTATTTTTTAGAAACATTTTCAACAATAATAAAAGGCTATCTAATAATTAAATTTCCTTATGACCATTAAGGAAGACGCTTTCCGTTACGCAATAAAAAACGCTTTTTTGCACAATGGAAAAGCTGATGTTGGCGCTGTTGTTGGAAAAATAATTGCCTTGCACAAAAGCGAAAAAGGCTTTGACATAAAAAAAAGCATGCCTGAAATAACAGAAGCAGTGCGCAAGGCAAACTCTCTTTCTTTTGCGGAAATAGAAAAACAATACAACGTTTTTGAAGCAGTGGGCTATGAATTAAAGCCAAAGCCGAAAAGAGAAGGATTGCCCACAATTGATTTTGCGGAAAAAGGCGGGAAGGTTGTTACTCGCTATGCGCCGAATCCAAGCGGGGCAATGCATTTTGGGCACGCGCGCCAGGCAATACTGAACCATGATATAGCGAGAAAGTATGGTGGCAAATTTATTTTGCGGTTTGAGGACACTGACCCGAAAACAAAAGTGCCGTTAGATGATGGTGAAAAAATGTTCATTGAGGATTTGGACTGGCTTGAAATAAAGGCTGATGAAACATTCACTGATTCAGACAGGTTTCAGATTTATTATGACCACATGAAAAAAACAATTGAAATGGAAAAAGCTTATGTCTGCGTTTGCGACAACGATGAATGGAAAAAGAAAAAAGCAAAAGGCATTGCGTGCGAATGCAGGAATTTTGACAAAAAGAAAAACCTGGAATTATTCAACAAAATGTTAAAGCACGAGCTAAAAGAAGGGCAAGCAGTGCTCCGCATAAAGACAGATATTCAGCACGCTGACCCGAGCGTGCGCGACTGGTGGGCAGCAAAAATAGTCGACAAGCCAAACCATCCAAAGCTCAAAAAAGAGCATGTTTTTCCAAGCTATAATTTTGCGGCAGCAATAGACGACCACTTAATGGGAATAACATTAATAATTCGCGGGCAGGAGCACAGCCAGAACGCGACAAAACAAAAATTTTTGTATGATTATTTTGGTTGGGAATATCCGGAAGCAATTCATACCGGCAGAGTAAAAAGCAATATCGGGGTGCTGAGCAAGAGCAAAATCAACGCGTTAATGAAAACTCCTGGTTTCATTGGATTTGACGACCCGCGCCTTGGAACAATTCAAGCACTGCGCCGCAAAGGGTTTGAAGCAGGGGCGATTCGGGAAATAATGATTGACATTGGATTGAAAACAAGCGATACAACAGTGCAATTTGACAGGCTTGCTGATGCGAACAGGAAACTGATTGATGCAAAATCAGAACGCATTGTTTTCATTGAAGACCCAATAAGGCTGAGCGTGCGGTTCGCAAAGCAATTCACTGCAAGGCTGCCAAGGCACCCTGATTTTCCAGAAAAAGGAACAAAAGATTACGAATTAAAAGCGGGATTGCAGCGCTTTATTGTGTCAAAAAAACAATTCGAAAAACTGAAAGCCGGGCAAACAGCAAGGCTGAAGCAGGCATACAACATAAAAATAATGGGCAAAAGCGATTTGGAGATTGAAGCGGATTATTTCAACGAAACAAGCCTGCGCGACACCCCGATAGTGCACTGGCTGCTTGAAGGCGAAACAGCTGATGTGGAAGTGTTGCTGCCAAAAGGCGACACGCTTGAACGATTATTGGGCTTGGCGGAAAAAGAATTGTTAAAGCACAAGGTTGGCGAACATATTCAGTTGGAGCGCTTTGGCTATGCGCGCATTGACAAAATAGAAAAAGGAAAAGCAACGCTCTGGTGGACGCACGAATGAGCGACTACATAACCTTTAATCGTTTTGTTTTTAACTGCGCTTAAATGATTATTCCTGTTCTTTTGGCTTCTGCAACAATGCCATATTGGTTTTTTTGTTTTTCTTTTAATTCCTTTCCAGTGAAGCAAATCAATTCAAGCGGATAATTTTCGCCCCAAGCAGGATAAAGTTTGGCACACCTTTTGTAAAAAGGCTGGCCTTCAAAATCATCAGAAACTACAAGCAAATCAAAATCGCTTTCGCTGTTAAAATCTCCTTTTACCCTGCTCCCAAAAAAAATTATTTTTTCAAGTTTGACGATTTTGCCTGCTTTTTTCCTGAAATTCTTTACAAGAGCTAAATTTTTATTTGCTTTCCACACCATGCAACCACTTCTTCAGCGGCAGTTATTGCATCGTTTGCCGCCTGTAACATGGTTTTTTCATCCATGTTTTCATCAACGTCAGGATAACGGGAAATCGTGTAAAAAGAATTGAGCATGCTGCTTTGCTGGATTATTTCTTTCGGGGCATTGACTTTTCTTGACAATAACTGCAGGTCATGAGTCTTGATTAAGCCAACGCCTTTTATTATGCAAACTGCCTTTAGCGCTTTTTCTGCTGCCTGTTGTGCTGCCAATTGTGCCCAATCAAGCGAACCAAACTCAAGCGAATGCTTTGCAAAAACAAAATCAGCACTTGCTTTTTCTAGCCATTTTCCTGCAATAATATTACTTTGCTCCAACCAAAAAAAACCCCTTTTTTAATCATAAAACGCAACAATTTTTTGCCAGTTTTTGCCCAAGAACTAACGCCACTTTTGATAACATAACGCGTTCTTGTTTTAATGCTTTTTGTTAAAGCCAATACTGGCTGGAAGTTGCAGGCCAATAGCCTGCTAAAGCGTTTTGAATACGCGAGAATTGACAAAATAGAAAAAGGAAAAGCAACGCTCTGGTGGACGCACGAGTAAAGTGGATATGGGATTATCAATAAAATATTTTTCAGAGATATTTTCATATCCTTATCGGAAAAGATTGGTAAAAAAGAACAATATATACATAACCCTTAATCGTTTTGTTTTTAAAGTTTCCCCCGCAATAGTTTCTTATTAAATCATTGGCTGTTTTTTTACGAAAGCTGCACCGATGACCAATTGTTGAGAGAGGTGAATTGTTGTGTCAATAGCAAAATTTGAGGTTCCAAAAGAACTTTTAGAGAAGCAAATGCAATTGCTTGAAAAGATTGAGAAAGAAGGAAAGATTAAGGTTGGCGTCAATGAAGTCACAAAAATGGTTGAGCGCGGCAACGCGAAGTTTGTCGTGATTGCCCAGGATGTCAGCCCTGCGGAGATTGTCATGCATTTGCCAATGCTTTGCGAGGAAAAGAAAATCCCTTACAGTTTTGCGCCTACAAAAAAAGAATTGGGCGCAAAGGCTGGCGTGCAGGTTGGAACAGCAGCAATTGCTGTAATTGACGAGGGGGATAATAAAAAGGAGCTTGAAACAATTGTTAAAAAGCTTGCGGAATTGAAAAAGTGATTGGTGAAATAAATGGCTGCTGATAGGGGAACTCCTGCAGAGGTTGTCGAGATTATTAAGCGCACTGGGGTTTATGGAGAAATAACCCAAGTGCTCTGCAAGATTCTTGACGGCCCGGAAAAGGGCAGGGTAAAGCGCAGGAATGTGCGCGGCAGCCTGAAGAAGGGAGATTTGATTGTTTTGCTTAGCACTGAGCGCGAGGCAAAGGAAATCAGCGCAAAGAGATAAAAGGTGGAAAAAAAATGCCTAGATGCAGTTTTTGTGGTAATGATTTGAAGAAAGGCACTGGCGAAATGTTTGCAAAAAAAGAGGGAACGATTTATTTTTTTTGCTCGAGCAAGTGCAAGAGAAACCTTTTGAAATTAGGAAGGAGCCCGCATAAGACTGGCTGGACAAAAATACACGAGAAAGAAAAGGAAATCGAGCGCAAAGAGAAAAAGAAAAAGTGATTTTTCATGCTGCAAAAAACTGTTGTATTGATAAAGCATGATGGCATACAGCGTGGCTTGGTTGGGGAAATCATCAAGCGTTTTGAGCAAAAGGGATTGAAAATTATCGGAATGAAAATGGTTTTGCCGACAAAAGAAATCGCGGAAAAGCACTACAAGATGACTGGTGACTGGATAAAAAAGCTTGCCAATAATACGCGCACTGCAGCAAAAGCAAAAGGCCAGGAAATGAATGAAACAGACGAGCAGATTGCAAAGCGCGTGCAAGGCTGGAACATTAAATACCTTACTGAGGGGCCGGTAATAGTGATTGCAATTGAAGGCTATCATGCGATTGAGATTGTCAGGAAAATTATTGGGCATGCAGAAGCAAGGCAGGCTGAAATTGGCACAATCCGCGGAGATTTTTCTGTTGAAAGCTATGCTTTGGCTGACATGAACCAGCGCAGCATTCGAAACATAATTCACGCTTCCGGAACTGCCGAAGAAGCGGAAAACGAATTAAAAATCTGGTTCAACAAAAGCGAATTGTTCGATTACGAGCACCACGAATGGAAAATCATGCACTAATTCGACGTAAAAACAAAGAGTATATAAACAAAAAAAACAATGATAGGTTGCTCCATAAATAGGGATAAAAATGAGTCTTGAATTAACAAATTCAGTACATGTCTTCACGAGAGACTTGTCTAATTTTGTTGAGGCCAAAAAAATTGACGAGACCAAGGTAAATAATATTGATGTGTGGATAGATGAGGTTAGGAATTACAAAGCGTTTTTTACGGGCATAAACAAAAGAACAATGGATACAATAAAAATTTTTAGTGGGCTTAATGTGTTGGAACATTTTTTTATTTTTTCAAAAAAACATTTGCTCGAAGGCATTGCAAAGAAGGAAAATCCAAAAAGCGCAAGAGAGATTCTTGTTTTTGAAGAGGACTTGGTTTTTTTGGCAAATCAAATAGACAGTTATAAAGAGAACAGACTTCAGGATACCCCTAATCAGGTAAACTTTATCTCGAGACAACTAAGGGAAAGATTTCGTGACGCGGAACTGTTCCCTTCAATAGAGGAGCTGGAAAAAACTGAAAGAAAGAATAAAGAATGGGAAAAATTAAACGGGATAATTCTTGAAAAAGCGTTACTTTCTGAAACGTGATAATTATTAAAGTATTTATTGAAACAACAACCCTGATTGCCGCCTCAATCAATTACAAGAAACTGTGCCACCAAAACTATTCTGAGGCCAAATCCTTGTTCAATTTTTTTGAAAAAAATATAGAGACACAAACAGGATTTAGTTCGGATACTGTAATAAATCAGGCGTGGGCAAAGCTTGAAAAGGCAATAAACGATACAATAACCGAACAAGAGTGCAAATTTGAGAATGACATTTTGCGGCTTGATTTATTTTCAAAAATAAAAGATTCTGCTGAAGACAGGTTGACTCAGAATATCAGGTTGCTGGCAAAATACGCTTTGAATAATAGTGCAACTGAAAAAATATTAAACGAAGAAATTGCCC
This sequence comes from uncultured archaeon, assembly GCA_964402015.1. Taxonomy (GTDB): domain Archaea; phylum Iainarchaeota; class Iainarchaeia; order Iainarchaeales; family JAGVWC01; genus CAYOAS01. The sequence continues at coordinate 7,663 of CAYOAS010000015.1, forward strand.
CTTTTTATAAGCAGTTTAAAGAAAAAGTAAAAAATGAAGGGCAATTTACAAAACAAGGGCTCCGATTAAAAGAATCTACAATGCGCATGATCCGAAGAGGTAACCAGCCATTTTTCAAAGGGATACCTGACATAATTGACAAAACCATTCTTTCAGAAGCAGTTTACATAAAAAGAACATTTATCAAAGAAGAAAAACTGTGCCTTGCCTCGATTGACAAGGATTTTTCACCGTCAAAAAAAGACAGCGTTCTAAGGGACGAAATTTACAAAAAATTTGAAATATTTTGTGACCATCCGTCAAAAATATTTTCCGAATTGAGACAAAATGTGCCCTGTGAAAAAAAGACCTAAAACCCCTCATTGTTTTATGATTTCTAACGGGGCGTCCTGCACATATTTCAATCCGTTTTTTAGTGCGATTTCTGCTTTTTGGAGTTCTGTTCCCAAATAGATTGCGTGGCTTTGGTCCAGGAAGCAGTTGAATGCCAGGTGCTTTAATAATTCTGCTGCAGTTATGCCAGAAAATTTTTCCAGTTCGGCGTTTGTTTCGGGGTGCAAGTGAGTCACAAAAATTTTTCCGTCCAGAACCTTGATTATATAATTGCCTTTTGCGTCTCTGTAATTCCATTCGGGCTTGCGGTATTTGGCAAGCATTTCTTCAACCTGTTTGTAATAATTGTTGTAAATTTGCGCGCTGCCGGAAATAATAGTAAGAATGCCTGTCGGAATTCCAATTGCGTCTGCTATTTCTTTTTGGATTGCAGCGCAACCGTAAGCGTTTTCAGGCCAGCCTTGCGTCATGTCATGGCTGCGAAAAAAAACCATTAAATTTAGTTTTTCGTCCTGTACAATTGCCTGCAACAAAACCATGCAAGGGCTGCTTTTGTGCTTGCGCATTAACTCGTCCTGCGCGTGCCAGGTTATTGCAACGCACGCCTTGCTGTAAGGGTCGCGCTTCAGCACGCCAATAATATCTTTTATCTGGTTTATTTCGCACGCGCTGTTTGGAAGATAGTTTATGTTTGCATCAAGGTGCGCGCCCTGGCCAAATTCAAAATCATGGAATTCCTTGCTGTTCACCAAATCCTTAATTTCTTTTGCGTTTGGAAACAAGTAGGCGCGAAGCTTGTTGCCGTAAGTGTATGCCTTTCCCGCTGGCAGCAACGGAGAGAGAATTTCTTTTTTGTATGCTTCAATTTTTTCAATTGTCAAAGGAACCAGAAATGGATTGATGGATAAGTCCATGTTTTGGGGGTCGTGAATTGAAACAATCATATTGTTTATTTCTTTTACCCAACGGTCAGTGTTTGCATTCATCAAATTTTTTCTTCCATATTTGTAAATTGCGTGAATCATTTCAATCCAGGCGCGCGGAATCGTTGTTTCCCGAACCAACAAGGGACCGCCTTCGAATGGAAAGCTTTCCTGCGATTGCTCAAAATCAAAAACCATTGGTTCCAGCATAAAAGGTTCTTTTCTCGGCAAGGCTTTCAACAAGCGGTTTGCCTCTGCAATTTTTTCCTCAAGCACAGCGCCCTTCATTTTCTCGTTCAAGTCAATCAGTTCAACGCTTTCAATGACTTTTTTTATTAATTCTGTTGGAATGCTTTTGTCAAAATAAACAGATGATTCAAAACCATGCACGCGCCTGTTTTCATCAATTCCTTTTTCGAAAAAAACGCGGATTGCACCAGTGCTTGTCAGCTCTTTCACTTTCTCGTCGCGCTCGCGCGAACAGTATTCTTCGCCAAAAATAATGAAATACCTAATAAACGGGTTTGCAAGGATATTGCGCACCATTGCCTGCAGGCCAGCAGGAGTGTAAAAATTTGATGCTAGGGCAAGGTTTTGCTTTTCCAGCTTTGGCAATACCGCGTCTCTCATTGTCCAGAGAAAAGTGACAGCACAATTTGCGTCAGTGACAATGTCTTCTTCAAAAGCAGGAAAAGAAATGCGGTCGCGGACAGCAACAGGCCAGCCTTTCTTTCCATTGGAACCGACAAGTTCCTTAATTTGCTCGACTAATTTGTTCATTTTTCTCTTTTAGAAAGAGCTGCAAAATTTTTATTAATGAATGCCAAGGCCATTTCTTTTGCTGAACCCCCTTGAAAGAGCTAGCATTTTCGCCAGCGTTAGCAAAGCTGTTTTAACAAAACCAAAAATATAGCAAATGACAAAAATATTTTGGCATAATTTAGTCATTTGCTATCTATCAAGCGACAATATTTGTTCAAAAACTAATGTCGCTTGCTATAGCTCTGTTTTTAAGCTTTTTTCAGGGAGAGTGTGATAGAGCAGAAATTGCTTTTTTTTGGCTTTTTGTGGGTTTTGGCAATCTGAAAAAGGATTGTTTTTCCCAAGCTTTTTTCAAAAAAGGGCCGTTAAAGAGTTTTGCTTTGAATGTTTTTTTTGGTTGATTTTTATGATTCGAAAACCGATAATTACTGTTCTTGGGCATGTTGATGCTGGCAAAACAACATATTTGGATACTGTCCGTGGTACAACGATTGCTGCAAAAGAAGCTGGGGCAATTACGCAGCATATTGGAGCAACAGAAGTGCCGATTGAGGTTATTACAAAATTGTCAGGAGAACTGATTGAAAAATACGGTTTCAAAATTTCTCTTTCTGGATTGTTGTTTATTGACACTCCTGGCCATGAGGCTTTCACTAATTTGAGAAAGCGCGGTGGCAGCATTGCGGATTTGGCAGTGCTTGTTGTGGATTTGACAAAAGGCGTTGAACCACAAACTGTTGAAGCAATAGAAATATTGAAAACTTTCAAGGTGCCATTCATTGTTGCACTAAACAAGATTGACAAAATACAGCACTGGCATAGTTATCCAATGCAATCCATTACCGCAAGCTTGAATGTGCAAGCCCCATTGGTTGTTGCGGAATTGGACAAAAAGATTTACGAATTGGTTGGAAAGCTTTTTGAAATGGGTTTCCAGAGCGAAAGGTTTGACAGAATAAATGATTTTACAAAACAAATTCCTATTGTTCCGGTGAGTGCAAAAACAGGCGAGGGAATTCCTGAAACATTAATGTTTCTCGCTGGCTTGTCGCAAAAATACTTGGAAAAAAAATTGACAATAAATGTTTCCGGCCCTGGAAAAGCAACTATTTTGGAAGTAAAGGACGAAAAGGGATTGGGAAAAACTGTTGATGCAATTGTTTATGATGGCATTTTGTCAGTCGGGGACGAGATTGTTTTGGCGGGAAAAAACAGTGTCATTCGCACAAAAGTGCGCGCATTGCTGGAGCCGAAACCGTTGAATGAAATCCGCGACCCGAAGGACAAGTTCAATTCTGTAAGGGAAGTGCATGCTGCGGCAGGAGTAAAGATTGCAGCGCCCAATCTGGAAAATGCGCTTGCTGGTTCGCCGTTGTTTGTAGTGAAAGACGGCAATGAAGAAGAGCTTGTCAAGGCGGAATTGGATTCCATAAAAATAGAGACTAATGCAAACGGGCCGATTATTCGGACTGATGCTTTGGGTAGCCTCGAAGCGCTAGTAAAATTGCTGGCGGACAAGGGAATAAAGCCAAAGCACGCTGATGTCGGGGATGTAACGCGCAAGGACATTATTGAGGCTTTTGCTGTCTGCAAGGCTGAAAGGTTCAAAGGCGTTGTTTTTGCTTTCAATGTAAAGTTGAATCCAGAGGCTGAATCAGAGCTGGAAAAGACTCCTGTAAAGGTATTTAAAGAAAACGTAATTTATAAATTAATAGAAGACTATTCCAACTGGGTTGCGGAAGAACAGGAAAAAGACAAAAAACAAAAGTTTTCCGAATTAACCTGGCCCGCAAAAATAAAGGTTTTGCCGAACTGCATTTTCAGGCACAGCAAGCCCGCGATTGTCGGCATCAGGGTTCTTGACGGAAAATTGCGCAGTGAAATAGAACTAATGACCAATAAAAAGCTTGTTGGAAAAATTAAGGCAATCCAAAAAGACGGAAAATCCATTGAAGAGGCAAAAAAAGGCGAAGAAGTTGCTATTTCAATTGAAGGCGCAACAGTTGGAAGAAGCTTTGAAGAAAACGACGAACTTTATACTTCGCTAAATCTCGACCAGCTGGTAAAACTTTGCGCAGTGCAGAACGAACTAAACGAAGACGAAAAAGAATTGATAGAAGAAATAAAAAAAATAATGAAAAAAACAAAGGAATAAAATTTGCGTTAAAAAAAATAAAAAATTGAAAATAAAAAAAAATTGTTATTGGAAAGGTGGTTTTGTTGAATATTGTAATATCAGACAAAGAAAGCGGAAAAGCGTACTCGAAAAAGATTGATGACGCTGTTCTCTTTCTGAACAAAAAAATAGGGGACAATATTTCCCTTTCAAGCATCGGCTTGCAGGGATACGAGGCAAAAATTACGGGTGGCTCAGACCTGCAGGGGTTTCCAATGCACCCGACAGTAAGCGGAACTTCAAGAAAAAAAATTTATGCTTTCAAGGGAGTTGGCTTCAGGCAAAAAACAAAAGGAGAAAGGCGCAGAAAGAGCGTTCGCGGAAACACAGTAAGCAAGGAAACAGCACAATTAAATTTGATAGTTACAAAAAAAGGAACACAACCACTTGACACGCTCGTCGGAAAAGCTGAAAAAGTCGAAAAGGTTTCCGCAAAAGAAGAACTAATCAAAAAATCAATGGAAACAGTCGGAAACGTAGAGCTCGCAATGGAAGCAAAAAAAATCAAGGGAAAAGTCAAGGGTTAAGTGATAAAAATAACTGCAAAAAAAAATGAAAAAAAGCCAAAGGCAGCCAGAGAAATCGAACAAAGAGCAGATGCAGTGAAAGCTGGAGAGCAAGCAGTGGTAAATATTGGCCTCGTCGGGCATGTTGACCATGGAAAAACGTCATTGGCATGGGCGCTCACGGGAAAATGGACTGACACGCACAGCGAAGAGCTAAAGCGCGGAATCTCAATAAGGCTGGGATACGCCGACACAATATTCTACAAGTGCGAGCACTGCAATGGAACAGAAGCATACACTACAAAAGAAATATGCGCAAACTGCGGAAAAAAAACAAAAAAATTGCGCAAGGTTTCTTTCGTTGACGCGCCTGGCCACGAAACATTAATGACAACAATGCTTTCCGGCGCAGCATTAATGAACGGGGCAATATTGGTTGTTGCAGCAAACGAGGCAGTCCCGCAGCCAAGAACAGTCGAGCACTTAATGGCATTGAAAGCAGCGGGAATAGAGCATATTGTTGTGGCGCAGAACAAGGTTGACTTGGTGGACAAAAACCAGGCAGTGGAAAACGAAAAAAAAATAGTGGATTTCCTGAAAGAAAACGGTTTTGAAAACTCGCCAATAATTCCGACAGTCGCAAACTTTGGAATCAACATTGACTTGTTGATAGAGGCAATAGAAAAAAGCATTCCAACCCCGAAATTTGAAGAGGGCAAGCCGTTGAAATTGTTTGTTGCACGCTCTTTTGACGTGAACAAGCCGGGTTGCCTGCCAGAGCAAATGGTTGGGGCAGTATTTGGCGGTTCAATAATTCAAGGCATTGCAAAAATCGGTGATGAAATAGAAATCAGCCCGGGATTTGATGAAAAAATTTTGCAGGCAAAAATAATCAGCCTGGGAACAGAAGGGGGATTTCTCGAAAAAGCAAGGCCCGGCGGATTGATAGCAATCGGAACGCTGCTTGACCCCCAGCTTTCCCGCAACGACCAAATGAAAGGCCAAGTGGTCGGAAAGCCTGGAACATTGTCAAAGTCCACAAAAAAGCTTTTGCTGAAATATTCCCTGTTCAAAAGAGTAGTGGAAGAAATGAGCAACGAACTAAAAGTTAATGACGTAATAGTCCTTACTGTTGGAACAAACACAGTGCTTGGAACAATACTGAAAACAACAAAAGACACAATGGAATTGGTTCTGGAAAACGCAGTGGTAGTAGAACAGGGCCAAAAGATTGCAATCAGCAAGAAACAAAAAAACGGCTGGAGACTTGCAGCGTATGGAACCGCGTCATAAAACAATATCCCTAGACACCAATGTTTTGGTTTCAATTGCAAAAACAAAAATCGATGTGCTGGAAGAGGCAAAAAAAGAGTTTGGCGGGCAAACTGAATTCGTTGTTCCGGAACAGGTAATCATGGAAATTGATTCGCTTGCGAAGAGAGGAAAAACAATGAAAAAATCCTGTGAAATCGCAAGGAAAATAATCAAAGCACACGGAGTGAAAACAGCAAAAACAAACGCAAAGAACGCGGATTACGCTCTTTTGGAACTCGCAAAAACCGGAACAATTGTGATGACAAGCGACAGGGAGCTGAAAAGAAGGGTTAAAAAGGCTCTTGGGGAAATAATTGAATTGAGCAACGGGCACATAAAAAAAATTGATTCTTAAAAAAAAAAATTCAAAAAAATTGTTTTAAACAAAAAAGGTGATTGATTGTACGCATTATACAAAATAAAAGACACTGTCAGGGTTCCGCCAAAGGAATTTGGCCAAAAACTCGAAAAAGCAGTATTGAAAATCAGCCAGGAAGAATATGAAGGGGTTGTCGACGAAGAGCTCGGCATAATTGTTGCAGTGACAAACGCAGCAAACGTCGGCGAAGGAAAGGTTGTTCCGGGAGACGGGGCAGCATACCATGAGGCAGAACTGGATTTGCTTGTTTTCAAGCCAGAATTGCTTGAAGTTGTCGAAGGCGCTGTTTCAGAAATAACAGAATTCGGCGCATTCATAAAAATCGGGCCAATGGAAGCACTCGTTCACGTTTCGCAGATAATGGACGATTACATTAACTATGATGCAAAATCAACTGTCTTCATCGGAAAAGAAAGCGGAAAAAAACTCCTGGTGGAAGACAAAGTAATAGCGCGCATTGTTTCCTGCAGCCTCAAAAACAGCGTGCAGAATTCAAAGATTGGGCTGACAATGCGCCAAATTGGCTTGGGAAAAAGCGATTGGCTGCAAATTGACCAAAACCTGAAGGAAAAAAAAGTCAAGGGAAAAGCAGCAGCAAGCGCAAAAGATGCAAGATTGGAAAAGCCAATGAGAGAAGAAAAAAAAGGAAAAAAATGATTAATTAAAAAAAAAAGAATAACTGGTGGAATAAATGATTCGCGGAAAAGCATGCAGGCAATGCAGAAGGGTCTTTGAAGACGAAGAAGGCACGCAGAAAATAACTAATTGCCCAAACTGCCAGGGCACTCAATTCACTACTTTCTGGCGAGGCTATGTTGTAATAACAGACCCGGAAAAAAGCGAAATAGCAAAAAAAATGGGCATAACAAACATTGGAAAATTCGCACTGCGCCTGAGCAGGTGAGCCTTTTTCGGAGAAAAAGGTTCGCGAAAAAAAGCACTTCGTGCAAAAGGATAAAAATATTTAAAAAAAAGTTT
>CAYOAS010000016.1:0-14987 GCA_964402015.1 uncultured archaeon
AGATGCTCCAAGAAATCATAACGCCCCAATTAAAGGGAGAAATTTAAACTGTTACTATAAACCAAAAGGCTAAAAAAGCACATCAAAAAAACAGTTTTGGCGGGTTCGTGGCAAGGCTTTTATATTTCTTTTTGCCTCTTTTTATTCTGAAAAAGAAAGTGGTTTTTTTGGCTGTCGGATTGTTGTTTGACCTTGCTGCAATAATAATTGCAGGAACAATTTTGGCGTATGCCGCGCGCTATTTCAAGCAACCGCTTTTGGTGGCATACATTATTGCCGGAATAATAATCGGCCCAATTGGCCTGCATTTAATCAACGATTACACGACAATTGCAGAACTTTCCGAATTGGGGGTTGCCTTCCTGTTGTTCACTGTTGGAATGGAACTGGATTTTTCAAGAATGTTTGAATACAAAAAAATAATCTTTTTTGGCGGAATATTGCAGGTTTTTGTTACTGCTGCGATTGTCGCTGTGATAATGGGCTTTTTTGCAATGAATCCGATTGAAGCTGTTTATGTCGGCTTTATTCTCGCGTTTAGCAGCACTGTTATTGTCGTAAAACTGTTGTCCAGTGCAAACCAGTTGAATTCGCTCGAGGGAAAATTGATAATAGGGTATGCGCTAGTGCAGGACCTTGTGGCAGTAATTGTCCTGCCATTGCTCGCAAATCCGGCGGCAATAGCAAATCCTGCAATTTTTTTTGATTTCTTTTTGAGAATGCTTGCAATGTTTTTGCTTGCCTTTGTTTTGAGCAAGATAGTGATTCCGCGCGTTCTTGATTATTCCGCAAAATCGCAGGAAATATTTTACCTCACAACATTGTCAAGCTGCTTTGCTTTTATTTTTCTCTCGCAGCTTTTGGGCTTTTCAATTGCGGTGGGCGGTTTTATTGGCGGCATTGCAATGGCAAGAGTGCCTTCAAACAATGAAGCGCTCGCAAACATCCGCTATATCAGGGACTTGTTTGCAACAATCTTTTTTGTTTCGCTTGGAATGCAATTCAACATTATTTCTCTTTCAAACCTGCCGCTGCTCATAGTTTTGCTGTTGATTGTTTTTGTCCTAAACCCAATAATATTTGGAATAATCAACCTTTATGCGGGATTTGGTTTGCGGACATCAATTTTTGTCGGGCTGGCGCTCGCGCAGGCAAGCGAATTCAGCTTTGTTTTTGCAAGCCAGGGGCTGAAACTGTCGCAGATTTCACAGTCAACGTTTGACATCTCGATATTTGTAATACTGCTTTCGCTGATTGCAACGCCATACTTGATGCAAAGCACTGACCTTGCGTACAGGATTGTTTCAAGGCTGAAAAAGCTTTTCAACATCCAAGATTCTGAATATTTCAGGCGCAGAATAAAAAAAATTGAATTGTATCCGCGAGAAAGCGAAAAAAAACAGCACATAATAATCGCGGGCTGCGGCGTCTTCGGCGCGGAAATAGCAGAAAACCTGCACAGCACAAACCGCATTGTGATAGTTGACCATGACCCGGAGGTTATTTCAAAGTTTTCCAAGCGCGGAATTCCTGCTGTTTACGGCGAAAGGTTTGACGAAGCAATCTGGAAAAAAATCGGCTTGCAGGAAGCGCGAATTCTTATTGCCACTATTCCTGACACAAAAACATTAGTCAGCCTGGTAAAAAAGGCAAAAGAATTGAACAGCAAAATAATTGTTTTTGCCCGCGCGCACTATTTCAGCGAAGCTTTGGAACTATACAGGAACGGCGCTGACTTTGTCATAATGCCGCAGGTAATTGGCGGAAACTATTGTTTGAAAGTTATTTGCGATTTTCTTGAAACCGGAAAATTAGAGGAAACAAACCACTTGCGCGGGGAATTTTTTTCTTATCTTAAGGAAAAGGCCGGGGAGGAGCGTGAAAAAATTGGAAAAAGAAATTGACGCGAGCGTTGTCATTCCAACTCTGAACGAGGAAAAAAGGATTGTTGACTGCCTGCGCGCAATAAGGGCACAGAAATTTGAAGGAAATTTTGAAATAATTGTCAGTGACGGATCAAGCGAGGACAATACTGTTGAAATAGCAAAGCGCTATGCTGACAAGGTTGTCATTGAAAAAATGCGCAGCATTGCTGCTGAACGGCAAAGGGGTGCACAAGAAGCGCGGGGAAAAATAATTGCTTTCACTGATGCTGATTCTTTGGTGGACAAGAATTGGCTGCAGGAAATTTACAATTGCTTCAAGGATAAAAATGTTGCCGGGGCTTATGGCCCTGTTTTTTTTCATGACGGCAATGCAATAGAGCAAAGCATTGTCAGGATAGTTCTGCCGTTGTATCTGCGGGTTATGGCAGCGCTTGGCATGCATTCGCCGATTGGCTCTAACCTTGCAATTAGGAAAACTGTTTTCGAAAAAGGCTGTTGCTTCAATATTGAACTGAAAACTTCCGAAGACCTGGACCTTGGAAAAAAAATAAAAAAAACAGGGAAATTCGTTTATGCAAGCAAAGCCATTGTCTTGGTTTCAAGCAGGCGCGTGAAAAAATGGGGCTATTTAAAGTATGTTTTGTTTCATGTTTCAAATGCGTTCAAATTTTATTTCACTGGCAAAGCCCATGAAAAATACGAAGACGTAAGATAAACTTTTGCAATCGCGAGCTGGTTTGAATGGGTTGGAACGAATACTGGACAAAAGTAAAATTCCTGCAGAAAATATACGATTTGCTGCAGAAAGAGCATTTCAAGGAATACGAAAAGCTGATAATTGCCTCTGGCCTGAAAGAATTTGGTTTTGCAGAGCTTGGCGCGGGCAGCGGGGCAATGAGCGACATGATTCAAAAAAGGTTCTGTGCGCACGGCAGCCTTTTCGACAATTCCAGGGAAGCGTTCGCGCTGTTCAAGCAGTCGCGCGCTGGCCAGAACAAAAAACTCAGTTATTTTGTGAAGGACATAAAATCGCTTGACGGAAAAGAGCAATTTGAACTGGTTTTCAGCGACGGGCTCATAGAGCATTTTACTGGCGCAGAAAGGCAAGCAGTGCTGAAAAAGCATTTTGAAATAACAAAAAAAGACTGTTACACAATAGTTTTTGCGCCGAGAAAATCATTAAAGTATGACAGTGTTTTTCCCGCAATGAAGGCAACAGGATTATGGTGCTTTGGCTTTGAAGAACCAATGACAATGCAAGAACTGGAAGAGGAAACAGAAAAAGCAGGTTTTTTTGCAGTGAAAAAAACGCGCGGTTTCTGGGAGAATGGAGTACTGGCGGTGAAACCCGCATGAACATTGCAATTTTTTCCGATACATTCTTTCCGCAAATAAACGGGGTTTGCTTCAGCATAAAAAATTTGTCCCTGGAACTAGTGAAACGCGGGCACAAAATAATTGTTTTTGCGCCAAGCCCCGGCAATATTGACAGCAAGCAGACAATTGAAGGCATTCCGACTGTTTATTTTTCCTCCTTCAGCCTGCCAAGCTACAAGGAATACAAGATAGTATTATTTGCTTTCGAAAAAGCAATGAAAAAAGCAAAAGAGTTCCAGCCAGACATTGTTTATTGCGAAACTCCATTCATGATGGGCAGGCTTGGAAAAAGAATAGCAAAAGAACTAAACGTTCCTTGCGTTGGCACTTACCACACGCTCATTCCGGATTTTTTAATGTACTTGCCATTACCAATAATAAAAAAACTTTCAATAACCAAAAAAATTGCTTGGCACATAACAAACAATTTTTACGAAAAATGCGCTATTGTTTCCACGCCAAGCGAGGCAATGAAAAACGAACTCAAAAAAAATGGTTTGCGCGCAGACATCCGCGCAATAAGCAACGGCATTGACCTTGCGCTCTTCAAGCAAACAAAAGAAGGAATTGAAGAATTCCTGAAAAAAAACAATATCCCGAAAAACGCAGTAAAAACGGTTTTTTTTGGTCGCATCAGCTTTGAAAAAAACATTGACATTCTAATAAAAGCACTGAAAATCCTTAATGGCAGGAAAGAAAAACGTTTTGTACTGCTGCTCGTTGGCAATGGCCCGGCGGCAGAATCACTGAAAAAACTTGCGGAATCGCTTGGCCAACAGGAAAACGTTTTTTTCACTGGCGCATTAAGGGACAAAGCGCTTGTTAGTGCAGTAAATGCAGCTGATTTTTCAGTTACTGCAAGCACGATTGAAACACAAGGCCTTTCAATCCTTGAAGGAATGGCCTGCGGCCTGCCAGCTGTTGCAGCAGACTATCTTGCAATTCCGGAAGCAGTCAAGGACAATTACAACGGGTTCTTGTTCAGGGCTTTTGACGAAAACGATTGCGCGGAAAAAATATTGCGCTTGGCAGAATTGGAACCAAAAGAAATGGAACGCTTTCGCGAGAACGCAAAAAAAACAGCAGCACAGCATTCAATGCAAAGCGTTGCGGAACAATGGGAAAAAGTTTTTGCAGAAGCAATTGAAAAAACAAAAAAACAAGCCGAAACACCAAGAGTTTAACCCATCACCAAATATAATTCATTTTGAAGCATAAATAATACATATTTAAATCATTATTGGAATATTATACTTTGGTGATTTTTTATGAACGTAATTTTAAGAGGCAGAACCAAGGAAATTGTTGAGACTATGGTTGAAGAAGGATATGCAAACACCCAGTCGGAAGCTGTTAGATTAGCTCTTGTTGATTTTGGGCAGCATCATTTGGGCGAAGTTGAGCTGGTTAATAAAAAGCTTGACAAATTGAACAAAGACATTGAAGAAGGAAAAAGCAGGCTGCTGACTTCTGAAGAAGCCTTGGGAAAGTATGCAAAATTTTTGAAGTAGATAAAATATGTACAAAGCAACTTTCCACAAAGACTGGTCAGAATATTTTGACAAACTGGAGAATCAAATAAAAGAACGCACAGTAAAGAAAATCCAAAACATTCTTGAACACCCGCAAAAGAGGCATCTATGGAGTGGAGCTAAATATTTTGTTGACGAAATAGGCCAATACTGAGTTTTATATATGGTTTTCGAAGAAAGGCAAGAAGTGCGGTTCTTCTTTGTCGGAAACCACAAAGAATACGAAAAATGGTACAAACAATTCTTCTGAAGCAAAAATAACCTTTAATTATTCATCTTCCATATAGTCTAATTGGCGATGGTGAGGTTAACAACGGAAAAAGCGGCTGTGTTAACACTAATTGCACGGAGCATTGCCGACAGAGAAAATTTGTATTGCAGTAGCCCAAAATACACGGTATTTAAAAAATGTAGCCACTTAATTACATTATATGTTTGTTGAAGTCAGGCAAGTTGCTGGAAAGAAAAAATACTATTTAGTTCACTCTTTCAGGCAGGGCAAGAAGGTCCGGAAAATCAGAAGGTATTTAGGCGCAAATCTGAGCAAAGAAAAGCTCTCCGAATTGCGGAAGGTTGCGGAACAACAAATAGCCCAAAGAGTTAGCGCTTTCAAGAAAATCAGCGACCCCTTGCTTGAAGTTCTTTCAGGGGAAGAAATACAAAAAATAAAAGAATTGCAGGAAAACAAGCAATTCAAGATATTTCACCTGTCAGAAGAGGAATGGAAAAGGTTCTCAGAAGTCTTTACGTATAATACCAATGCGATTGAAGGTTCGGAATTAAACCAGAAGGAAGTAAAGGGAATACTTGAAAACGACAAGTGGCCGAAAGACAAAAGCAAGGAAGACATATCCGAAGCATATGGTGTTAAGGAAGCAATTCAATTCATTCGGGAAACCAAAGAGCACATTTCAATAGAACTAATAAAAAAAATCCATAAAGTCATCTTTGAGAACTCAAAATCCTATGCAGGCCAACTCAGGCAAAGAGGAATCGAGGTCGTTGTGAGGGATGGACTGGGGCAAATAGTGCATGAAGGCGCGCCGTCAGAAAAAGTCCAAGAACTGCTAAAAGAGCTTGCCGAATGGTACAACACAAACAAAAACAAATATCCTCCAATATTGCTGGCGAGCGTTGTTCACAACCAGTTTGAAAACATTCATCCATTCCAAGACGGAAACGGCAGGGTGGGCAGAATACTAATGAACAACATCCTCATAAAACATGGCTTGCCACCAGTAAACATTGACCTCAAAAAAAGAAAAAAATATTACCAAGCACTGCAAGAATACGAAAAAAACCATGACACCAGGCCAACAATAGAATTACTTTTAGAAGAATACAAACAACTCAAAAAACAACTAAGGTGACCACAAAACAGCAAAGCGTAGCCACCCAGTGATAAATGAACGAAACGAGAAAATGATTAAAGCAACATTGCAAGAATTCACGCTGAAAGAATACTTCAGGCAAATAAAAAAATTTTTGAAAAGTGAATGATTACTGATTATCTCGTCAGCAAAACGGATTTTGCATGGCAGAATCATTTGGAATGCCTCCAAGCAAGGTCTTCCCTGTTAATATATTTCTTAACCAGCGCAGGATTCCAAATCCAAGCAATATGGCCTTCCTTGTCAACCCCAATTTTTCCAGAATTTACTAGATAATCAAAGATTACTTGGTAGGTTTGATACATTGTTTTCTTTGGCAGTTTTTCCCAAAGGCTGCGCTTTTTGAACTCGCCACTATTCTCTTTTATGAAATTCTCTACCATTAGCACTGTATCAAGCCGGGGATAATGCAAAATTTGCACTTGTGCTTCAACCATAAAAAACACCATTTTATTTGTTATATACTATTATATAATAAATATTTTTAAGCTTTTCTGCAAATCAATTTTTTCTTTATAATTGGAGGAAAAAACAAAGGGTTTTTGCAAAGCATTTTTTCGCAAACCTTTTGCTTGCAAAAGGTTTAATTGGTGTTAACAACTACGTTTTTTCTGGCGATGATGAGGTAAGCGACAAAAGCACAATATAGAAGATGTAGCAGGGGGGAGAGCAATTTTTAGCGTAGAAACAATAAAAAAGTGGTTCTCTTACTAATAACTTATGGAACTAAGGAAGCCAAAGTTTGTTGGTAAAAAAACAAAGTGGGAGAAGCGAAGAATTGCAAGAAGATTTGCAAGAACAGCGAAAGGAAAACTGCCTTTAGCTGAACCACTTACAATTGCATCAAATCAGGAAAGACAGGCCGCTTTAAAGAAAGGGAAAATGGTTTTCTATGACGGAAAAAAAAGAATCGAGTTGCCATTTGTAATTACTTCTGGCTTAATAAAAAACCGGCTTGGGGGGGTTTACAAAATGCCAGATGGCAAAATAATAACTATGAGGATTACAAATCGACTTATTGGTTTATGTGAACTTGCCAAAGCAGGTTTTGAACTGCCAATTGCAAATACTTTCTTTTTGCGGGGGTCCGAAAAGAGATTACTTTTCGATGGATTTGACATTGGCCACATGGAGATTGATAATTCATTGAAAGGCTTTGGCCTTGCTCTGAAAGCTGCTTCCAAGACAGAAAGAGAGGTAAGAGCGAGACTAGAAGGCAGGCACACGTTTGGTTTTCATACTGGAAAGTTCAAAAAACTGTATGAAAAATTGGGTTACAACCAAACAGATGAATTATTATGGTGGACAAAGAAAGGAAAGCTCCAGCCAAAAGACAATCTGCAAGAATTTTACAGGATAGAGGCAATAGACCCAAAAACCGGCAAAGCAAGAATATTCACTTTTCCAATCAAAAAAACTTCAAGCAACTAATGTTTATAGTTTAAGTCATTTATCTTCTATATTGTCTAACAGGCGATGATGGGGTTAACGCTAGTTGATTGGTTTGCAAAAATAGCATTACGCCAAAAAATAAACGTGCAATATTTTATTTTTTTTCAGCAGCGTTGCAATTGCCCGGAAGAATTATATTTGCCTTTTTAAAAAGCCATTGCCTTTTTCGCTGCCGTTAATGTATGAAACTGCTGGATTGCTTTCGGAGTTTTCAACAAAATAAATGCATTCGTGCGGCTGGTCAATGTTCATCATTTCTTCTGCAGGCAACTGCAGCAATTGGCCAATAATAATGCGGTTTATTCCGCCGTGGGAAACAATTAATACTGTCTGGTTAGCGTTTTTCTGCTTCAATTCTTCAATAAACGGTTTTATTCTCTGTTCGGAATCAGCATAGCTTTCGCCCTTGGGATTGCGGAAATTGTATTTGCTTTTTTTGCGCTGTTCCTGCAGTTCAGGATATTCCCTGTCAGCCTGCTTTTGCGTCATGCCCTGTACAATGCCGTGGCTTCTTTCCCTGAGTTCGCGGCGCTGCATTGCCTTCAGATTGTGCGATTGGAGAATTGCTTTTGAAGAATCTATTGCCCTGCCCAAATCGCCGCAAAAAGCAGCATCAATCTTTTCGTTCTTTAGCGCTTCTGCAATGAAAGCAACCTGTTTTTTTCCATCTTCAGTCAGGGGGCTATCTTGATGCCCCTGCAGCCTGCGCTCCTTGTTCCAGAGAGTTTCCCCATGACGAGCTAAAATCAATTTCATATTATCACAAAAAAATAGCTAGTAGATAAGATTTCCAAAGAAATGTTTATTAAGAGTAGACTTCATTCCAGTAACCCAAACCAATTGTTTTACCTTTGATTTGAGTTTCTCCGATTGAAAACGCGATTGCTATCACAACAGGTTCTGTTGGGGAATTTATAAATCATATTTTTTTGCTTTCTTGAAACGATTAAAAGCGGATTTAAGCGTTTCGCCAGGATACAACTTTATTTTTATTCCAGGACCAGTTTTTCCCAACCTTTGGCGCCGTACCTTGAGCCTTCCCAAAACAACATTGCTGCGAACGTCAGATGTGCGAATTCCTTTTATCCTTGCAATTTTTTGCCTTATTCTCTTGATCTGATTAGAAGGGCCACCTATTCTTGGCACAAAATCACCTGAAACTAAATAATTTGCTGTTTAAATCAAGCACTCTGTTGTTTTTAATTGTAATACCCTCTTTTTCCAGCAATGCAATCTTTTTTTTGACTCCGCGCGAATAACCGCCAATCTCGCCATTGTTTTTTACGATGCGGTGGCACGGCACTGCTGGGACAAAAGGGTTTTTGTTGCACGCGTTGCCGACAGCGCGCGCGGCATTTTTGTTTCCGAGCGCTTTTGCGATTACAGAATAAGTCGTAATCTTTCCGGCTGGAATTTGTTGGAGAATTTTCCAAACTTTTTTTTGGAAAACAGTCGCGTTTTGAGCCATATTTTTGCCTTATTCCTTTTGCTGTTTAATCAAGTCTTCAAAGCTCTCGCGTTGGGAAACAATTCTCGCGTGCCTGTTGAGAACAAGCACTTCCGAGGGGCGAGAGCGCAAATTGTAATTGCTTGACATGCTGTAACCGTATGCGCCAGCATTCAATATTGCTAAAATATTGCCTTCTTTCGGCACTGGCAATTCGCGCAGTTCCTCTTTGTTCTCGTTGAAAACATCCCCTGATTCACAGAGATTTCCCGCAACCAAAAACTTTTTTTTGGATATTCCGCCGACGTTGTCGCAGACAACCATTTCGTGGTGCGAACCGTAAAAAGCCGGGCGAATAAGGCAGTTGAAACCGGCATTCAAGCCGATTATCGGGACATTCTTGTCTTCGACAGTGTTTATTTCGCAAAGCAATATTGTGGAATCGCCGACAATGTATCTGCCGGGCTCTATTGCAATTTCAGCTTTCAGGCCGCTTGCCTTCATTTTGCCGCAAATGCCGCGCGCATAAATTTCAATCGGAAAATCCTGTTGCTCGCGCTTGTATCGTATTCCTGGCCCTCCGCCAAAATCAACAAACTCAAATTGTTTTCCCAGAATTTCTTCTGCTTTTTTTGCAACAGCAATTGTTTTTTCAACAGTCAGCAAAAAAGTTTTTACATCTGCCCCCAACCAGCCGGAACCAATGTGCTGGTGCAGTGCAACAATATTCAAGCCCAAACGCTTTGCCTCTGCAAATGCTGCCTCGATTTTGTCCTCTGGAATTCCGAATTTAATGAATTTTCCCGCAGTAATAGTGTGGTCATGGTGTCCTGCGCCCTCGCCAGGATTCCAGCGAATGCTGCACTTTCCACCATACTGAATTGCTGCCAGCTTTTTCATTTGAGAGAAAGAATCAATGTTTATCATGCAACCGGTTTCAGAAAGCTCTTTCAAGTCTGATTCGGAAACGCTTGTGCCAGTGAACAAAATTTTTTCTTTTTCAAAACCCGCTTTGAGCGCAAGCCTTGCTTCGTTCGGAGAAACGCAATCAATCCAGGCGCCCTCGCTCTTCAGCAATTTCAGCACAACAATGTTCGGGCAGGCCTTTACAGCATAATGTATGCGCACGGTCCTGTCTCGCGCTGCATCAAAAGCTGTTTTCAGGCGCTGAAAGTTTTCAATTATCCTGTTTGCATTGTAAACAAACAATGGCGTGCCAAACTCGCGCGCAAGCGCTGTTGCCTGCAATCCCGCAAAATACAATTGATTTTGCACTGTCTCCAAATGGCCTTTCTTTTCCCACCAAAACATTCAAATCACCAGTGTGCCGGAAAAAACAATTTCCGCGCTGCCGCGCAAAAATAAGTTTTTTTCACCAAAATTTATTTCAAGAGTGCCGCCCGGCTGCCTTACTGAAACCCATTTTTTTTTGTCAAGAACCCCGGCATTCACTCCCGCAATCACAATAGCAATGCTGCCGGAACCACAGGATTGCGTTTCGCAAGCCCCCCTTTCGTGCACGCGCATTTTCACTTCGGTCGGGGAAATAACATTTACAAACTCAGCGTTCGTGCGCGCTGGCGCAAACATTTTATGGTATTCGATTTTGTGCCCAACCTGTTCCAGTGGAAAAGAGTCAACCGGTTCCTTCAGGAAAAAAACAGCGTGCGGATTGCCGACATCAACAAAAAAATATTCAAACGATTGCCCGTCAAGTTCAAGATAAAATTTACCCTTGAACTCTTTTTTTCCAAGGAACTTTATTTCCACCAAAGCAAGTTTTTTTTCGAAAGAAACAATCTTTGCATTCACAAGCCCTGCAAGGGTTTCAATTGAATAATTGTTTTTTTTCTTTTTGTCAAGCAAAAACTTTTGCAGTGCGGCACAGCGCAGGCCGTTAACGCAATTTTCCGCTTCGCTGCCGTCTGAATTGAAGATGCGCATGCGAAAATCAGCCTTCTCGCTTTTACACAAAAACAATACCCCGTCCGCCCCTATTCCAAAATGGCGTTCGCAATAGCGCTTTGCAAAAGCTGCTTTTTCTTTAACAATTTCTTTTTTGAGCTCGTTGATTACAATGAAATCGTTTCCCAGACCATGGATTTTTGAAAAAGCTATTGACCCCATTTTTCCAGCCTCTTTGCTGCTTCAATTGTTTTTTGCAGGCTTGCAACCATTGCAAAGCGCACAAATTCTTTTCCTGGATTAATGCCTTTGAAGGTTTTGCTGATTAAATTGCCTGGAACGCAATTGATTCCAAAATCAAACAATAGCTTTTTCGAAAAAGAAAGCGGAGAAAAATCCCTTGGAACGCTCGCCCAGAGATAAAAAGTGCCGCGCGGTTTTTCAATGCCGCAACATATTTTTTGGAGTGCTGGAACAAAAATATCCATGCGCTGTTCGTAGGCTTTGCGCATTTTAGCAGTATGGTTTTCATAGCTCCAGGCGCTCACCGCAGCGTCCTGAATGAAAGTTGCAACGCCCTGAATGCTTTTTCTTAAAACAGCCGCTATTGGTCTTAACAATTCCGGGTTTTTTGATGCGAGAAATCCAACGGCATAACCTGTCATCATGCTGCGCTTTGAAAGGCTATTGACCACAATGCTGCAACTATCGGCACCAGCAATTTCCAGAATGCTCGCCGGCCTTTCGCCAAAAAACAATTCGTTATAGCACTCGTCCGAAACAAGAACAATGCTGTTGTCATTGCAGAAATCAACTATCTCCTTAAGCTTCTGCTTACCAAGAACAGCGCCTGTCGGAGACTGTGGGGAATTCAAAAAAAACAATCTTGCTTTTTTTAACGCGTCTTTTTCAATTGCATCAAGCCGCGGTTCAAAATTGTTTTCCGGCAATAGGTTCAAATAATATGGCTGGCCGCCGGCAAGAATTGTTCCGTCGGCATATGGGGGATAACCAGGATTGGGAATGAAAACAATCCCCTTGTTTGGATTCAAAAAAAAGCTTGGCAACAAAAAGCAGGCGTGCTTTGCACCATAAGTTGCAACAACTTCTTCCGGCTGCAATGAAACATTCGAGCGCTTCCTCATCCAGCCGCAAACTGCTTTTTTGAATTGTTCATGGCCGTTTGTTACAGGGTATCCAGATTCCTTGCGGGTGTCAACAGCTTGCTTACAAGCATTTCTGACAATATCTGGCGTTTCATCCGTGGGGTCGCCAACGCCAAAATCAATAATGAAATCCTCTCCGAATTTTTGAATTGCTTTTTTCTTGTTTGCATCCACAACATCAAACGGATACGGTTGTGTCAGGATTTTCTGCAAATTGCCGTTCAATACTGTTTTGAATTTTTCAGGCTTCTGCAAAAACAATCCTCCCCTCGAGCTTTCTGAAAGCGTTTTTGATTTCCTTTGGTGTCATATCCTGGGAAACAGTTATGCCGTTCAGCAAATAGCGCAATTGCTTGTTTTGCCGAATCTCACTGCATAATTTCACTGCCTCTTCCAGTTGCGTTTTTGCCTGTTGTGCGCTCCATTTGCCAGTGTGTGAGGAAGAAAGCGTTGAAGCCAGCCAAAGCGTCTTTTTTAATGCAATTGCCTTGTCGACCCCGGCTTTTTTCAAGGCATTTTGCATTGACATTGCTTCGAGCAATCCTGGGCTTGCCTTTTTTGATATCCCAACAACCTCCCCATTATCATCATACACAACAGTGCCAATCTTCAGTAAAAAACCTGTTTTATCGCATTTTTGTATTACCTTGTTGGTGGGCTCGCTGCCAAAAGGGGCTCTTTGAATAATTATTTTAGAGCCTTTGCGCCTGAACGGAAACCCTACTGGCACATTTGTTTTGGAAAGCTTTTTTGTTTGCATAATCTCAACAATTTGGTGACTGAATGTTTAAATTATAGCAAACTGCTTATGTTTTTGAACATTTTATGGCAGTTTGCTATATGCAAAGAGCAATCAACTGTTAAATTATTTAGGCTCTTTGCTATAGTTTCAGTTGCTGCAGGCAAGCGTCAATCTGCTTCGCGCTTTCTGCAGTTACATCAACCAATGGCAACCGCGGCACGCCAACCGGAATGCCGATTTTGCGCAAGGCATAATGCGCAGGGCAAGGGTTTGTTTCAATGAACAAAACACGGTAAAGCTCCTTCAATGTTGCATCAATTTTTGCAGCTTTTTCAATCCCGCCGTTCAAAGCAAGATTAATATACTGGCTGGTTTGTTTCGGCACAATATTAGCAGCAACACTGATGCAGCCAGTGCCTCCTGCTTTCACTATTTCAAGCGTCAGGGCATCATCACCGGAAATAACGCTGAAAGGCAAGTCCCTTGTCCCGTCAATAATTTTCTTTATTTGTTCCAGGTTTCCTGATGCTTCTTTTATTCCAATAATGTTCGGAAATCCTTTTGCCAAGCGTATTGTTGTTTCCGGTTCAATATTCCTGCCTGTTCTGCCTGGCACATTGTAAATTATTATTTCGCCGCCGATTGCTTCTGCAATTGCAGCATAATGCTCGAACAATCCTTGCTGGGTTGGCTTGTTCTGGTAGGGAGAAATCTGCAAATGCAATTTTACTCCAATATTCTCTATTCTTTTTGCCAAGTCAATTGCCTCGCGAGTGCAATTACTGCCATCGCCAGCAATAACTGGGATTTTTTCCGCGGCATTTTCCCTAACAAAAGCAATCAACTTTACCTGTTCTTCCGGCGTCAAAGTGGCAGCATGTCCAGTGCAACCGCTCGGCACCAAGCCGGTTACTCCGCCTTTCACGACATAATCCATTAGTTTTTTCATTGCGTCAAAATTAATCGCGTGATTCAAGCGATTATTGTCTTGTTTCATTGGTGTAACCAAAGCGGGAAAACAGCCAGAAATAGTTTTTTTTGCCAAAACAACCACCTTCAGATTTTTTTTCATTTTTCTTTTATTATTTCATTCATTAAGTCGTCAATCGAAAAGAAGCCTTTCCTGCCCTGAATCCATTCCGCGGCAAGCAATGCGCCAGCAGCAAAGCCATCACGGTTGCGCGCAGTGTGCGTCAATTCTATTGTATCCGCATTGCTGTCAAAACCAACAGTGTGCGTTCCGGGAATGCTGCCTGCGCGAACGCTCGCAACATGCAGTTCATTTGCAGCAATTTGCCCTTCAACCCTTTCAAAAACCATTTTGTTTTTGCGCTTCATCTCCCGCAATATTATTTCTCCAATGCTTTTTGCTGTTCCGCTGGGACTGTCCTTCTTTTTGTTGTGGTGCAGTTCGAGCACGAAAGCATCGTAATCGGAAAAATTGTTGAATAACCTTGCTGCGTTTTTGACGAGCCTGCAGAAAATGTTCACTCCAATGGAAAAATTGCTTGCAAAAACCAAACCAATTTTGTTTTGTTGCACTAGCTTTTTTATCTCTTCGGTTTTGTCATACCAGCCTGTTGTTCCGACAACAATGTTTTTTTTTAAGGCAACAATTTTTTTGACATTCTCCAACACTGCATTTGGCTGCGTGAAATCAATGCAGACATCGGAATCCTTAAGCGAAGCAGCACTTATTTCCTTTGAGGTTGCTTCCGGGGCAACATTGTCAATTATTGCAACAACTTCAATGCCCTTCTGTTTTGCAAGAGCGTGAATTGTTTTTCCCATTTTGCCGTAGCCAATCAGTGCAATACGCATAAAAGAAAGACACTGGAAAAATATTAAAAAACAATCCTTTTCCGGAAAATAATTGGCAGAATCAACCCCATTGCTTCAGCGCCTGTGCGAGCTCTGTATGCGATTTGGAGTATTGCTTGAGTGAAATTCCTTGCATTGTCGCATCAATCGCTTGCCTCATTGCCCGCGCACCAGCCACTGTTCCCAATTTGTGCCCCGATACGCCCCCTCCAGCCTGAATCACAATGTTTTTTCCCATTGCATCCATCAAAGCCGGCACTTTTCCGGG
>CAYOAS010000017.1:0-14889 GCA_964402015.1 uncultured archaeon
TTTTTCAGCCGAGCAATTCCACCCAACTCCTAAAAACCAGTTGGCTCTAACGCGTGCGCTGGATAATGCCCGCGGCAAGATTGAGAAAAAGTATGGTGCCAGAGCAATAGACCGTGCTGACCCTAATGTTATGGTTGCAATCAGGCTTCAAAGATTTTTGGATAGATTAATACGAGAAGAAATAGAATCTCGCCAAAGTTATAAGCAACAACAAAAGATGCCAAAATAATAAGGAAAATTTTCCAGCATCCAAGGATTGGGTGCCTTCGGCAAAATAAAATCTTGATTTTAAAAATAAGGAAGGAAAGAGTGGATTTTATTAGTAACTCTTTCCTCCTTTGCCTTTTTGTCTTCCTTTCACAGAATCCGGGGTGATAATTTTATTACCCGTATAAATAGAAACTTGGCTGATTAAAAAACCTTTTTGTTCAAAAAGCAAAAAACAAATGGTTATTTTATTAAGATTCCTAACAACGCTTGTTTTTTGCTTTTAGTTCTGAATAGGTTTTTATCTCTTTTCAGCCAAAAGAATAATTGAAAGTGAAAAAAATGGATTTGAGCCAGTATTTTAAAAAAAGCAAGTCTTCGCATTCGCGCTTTAATACCCAATTGCAAAAATTTTGCCAGGAATGCGGAAAGGAACTGACAAGCGACGGTTCTATTTTTTTCAGGCAGAGCTTTTGCTCTGAAAAATGCAAGAATGCATACATTAATTCCGGAAAATAATGCTGTGCGCTTGTTTTTTGCCAATCTTTTTATTCCTTGGCATCCTAATTTTAAGGATAAAGAATGCAAGAAAAAAAATGGCATGCTGTTTTCACAGAGCAAGCGCTCGCTGATTGGGGTTCAAGCGTAAACGGCTTGAGCAGCGAAGCGGCTGAAGCGCGCCTGAAAAAATTTGGCGCAAACGAACTGAAAGAAAAAAAAAAGAAACCGCTCTGGAAACTTTTTTTGCGGCAGTTTGCAAGTTTTTTAGTAATAATTCTTGTTCTGGCAACAATTTTTTCTTTCCTAATCGGGGAAACAATTGACGCCATGGTAATTGCCGCAATTGTTGTGGCAAATGCATTGCTTGGTTTCTGGCAGGAATCCAAAGCGGAAAAAGCAATGGATGCATTGAAAAAAATGGCTGCCCCAAAAGCAAAAGTAATCAGGAACAGCTTGCTGCAAATAATTGATTCAAAAAACCTTGTTCCTGGCGATATAATTGTGCTGGAACAGGGGGAAATTGTTCCGGCAGACGCGAGATTGATAGAAGCAATAAACCTTAGAATTGACGAATCAAGCCTCACGGGAGAAAGCGTTCCGGCAGAAAAAAATTCTGAAATATTGCAGGAAAAAACCGTTTTGCCAGACAGGAAAAACATTGTTTTCATGAATACAATCGCATCATTCGGGAGAGGAAAGGCTGTCGTTGTTGCAACTGGAATGCAGACAGAATTTGGAAAGATTGCGGAAACAATGCAGGCAATTGAAGAACAGGAAACACCGCTTGCAAAGCGCCTGGATGAATTCGGAAAAAAACTTGGAATAATAATTATTGCAATAGCAGTATTGCTGTTATTGCTTATTTCTGCAAAAAGCGGTTTCAATTATGATGCAGTGCTTGTTTCAATTTCGCTTGCGGTTGCGGCAATTCCCGAAGGATTGCCAGTAATAGTAACAATAACTCTTGCGCTTGGAATGCGTGCAATGGCAAGGCAAAACGCAATAATGAGAAAAGCAACAGCAGTCGAAACACTCGGTTGCACCACTGTAATCTGTTCTGACAAAACAGGCACGCTGACGCGAAACGAAATGAACATTAGAAAAATAATTACTCTGGAAAGCAATTTTGAATTTTCTGGAAACGGCTTTGAAACAACGGGAAAAATTGTTCAAAACGGAAAAGTGCTTGACAAACTTGGAATTGCAGAACAAAAAGCGCTTGCGCTATTATTGAAGGACGCAGTGTTATGCAACACCGCAGAACTTGCCTCGCTGATTGGCGATACAACAGAATTGGCTTTGCTTGTTGCAGCAAAAAAATCGGGCATTGAAAAAAAAGATTTTTCAGGCGAAAAACTATTGGCAGAACTGCCTTTTGATTCCGAAAGAAAAAGAATGAGCGTTGTTTTTGAGAATGACAAAAAAGAGCGCTTTGCATACTGCAAGGGCAGTGCTGAAAGCGTTTTAGCAAAATGCAAATATGTTTTTTCCGGCGGAAAGCAGAAGGAGCTTTCTGCAAAAGAAAAGGAAAAAATTCTTCAGCAAAACAACGAACTGGCTGCTTCTGGCCTGCGCGTTCTTGGCTTTGCATTAAGGAAAATTGATTTGACTGAAAAAGATTTCAGTTTTGCTTCAGTGGAACAAAATCTTGTCTTTCTTGGCTTGGCTGGAATGATTGATTCTGCAAGAAAAGAAAGCGCGGAAGCAATTGCATTGGCAAAACAAGCTGGAATAAAAGTAAAAATGATTACCGGCGACCACAAACTGACTGCAATTGCTGTCGCGCGCGAAATCGGGTTGATTGAAAGCGAAAACGAGGCAATTACCGGAATTGAACTGGATGAATTAAGCGATTCCGAATTATCGGAAAGAATTGAAAACCTCAAGGTTTTCGCGCGAGTCAGCCCGGAACACAAAGTAAGGATTGTCGAAGCGCTACAGAAAAGAAACGAAGTTGTTGCAATGACTGGCGACGGGGTAAACGATGCGCTGGCACTGAAAAAAGCAGATATTGGAATTTCAATGGGCTTGACTGGAACTGATATTGCAAAGCAGGCAAGCAGCATGATATTGGCGGATGATAATTTTGCCACAATTATTGTTGCAGTGCGCGAGGGAAGAAAGGTTTTTGCAAACATAAAGAACTTTGTGCGCTATTTGTTGTCAGCAAATATTGGGGAAATAATGATTGTCAGCTTTGCTGTTTTTGCCGGCTTTCCGCTCCCATTATTGCCAATCCAAATTTTGTGGATGAATCTCGTAACCGACGGCTTGCCGGCGCTCGCGCTCGGAAAAGAACAGTTTGATGTGGAATTAATGAAGCGGCCTCCGAGAAAAAAAAACGAAAATATTATCGGAGAAATGCTGCCGTTCATAATAATTACTGGAATTGTTGCAACAATTGTCGTGCTGGCAGCTTTTCTCACGGCTAACCCTTTTTTAGAATCAGAATTAGCCAAGGCGCGCACAATGGCTTTTGCAACACTCATTGTTTTTGAATTAGTGCTTGTTTTCAATTGCAGGAACGAAACAAAAAGCGCCTGGCAACTCGGCTTTTTTTCAAACAAAACGCTTGTCCTTGCAGTCCTGTGCGCTCTAGCACTGACAATAATCGCGGTCCAGATTCCTTTTTTCGAACCGATTTTCAAAACAACAGCACTAAGCCTGAACGATTGGCTGGTTGTTTTCGCGCTAAGCCTGCCAGCGCTTGCAACAAAAACACTGGCCGAAACCGCTTTGAAAGCAAAAAAAAGATTATGTCAAAAACCGCAAATCACAGCATAATTGCACTAAGGTTTTTGACAAACAAAAGAATTTTGATTGAATCAAAAATAAAAAAATTATAAAATTCTTTTGGATTTAAAAGCAAATCGCAAAACAATTAACACAGCCTTGCTAAGGCTGGCAAACGGCTTTACTAAAGCCGGCAAATATGCTGCCTCCTTTGGAGGCAGGATTTGCCTGATGGCAAAATGAATAATTTGCGGGGCAATATGCAACCTTTTTCAGAAGTTGGATTTGCCTGATGGCAAAGATTGAAAGGTTATTGGATGAAAACAGAAAAAGTCTTGGTGACCGGCGGTGCAGGCTTTATTGGCTCGCACATTGTCGAAGCGCTTGTGGAAAAAGGCTTTGAAGTAAAGGTAATTGACAATCTTTCTTTTGGAAAAAAAGAAAACCTTGCAAGCGTAATGAAAAAAATAGAATTCAAAAAAGCAGACATCACTGATTTTGGGAAAATAGAAAAAGAATTCGCTGGCATTGATTATGTTTTGCATCTTGCCGCGCTGCGCTCAGTCATCGAATCAACAAAGCGCCCGAACGATTACAATTTAGTGAACATTAATGGAACAATAAACGTTCTTGAAGCAGCAAAACGCAATGGAGTAAAACGCGTTGTTTTCACGAGCAGCTCGAGCGTTTACGGCAATACCGAAAAACTGCCGGAAACAGAAAGCGATGCGCCAAACCCTTTATGCCCTTACGCCCTGACAAAATTAGTCGGGGAATATTATTGCAAAATGTATTCTGGGCTTTTTGGCTTGGAAACTGTTTCCTTGCGTTATTTCAATGTCTTTGGGTCAAGGCAAGACCCGAAAAGCCAGTATGCTTGCGTTATCCCGTTGTTTGCCCTTGCTTTGCTGGAAAACAAGCAACCGGTTATTTTCGGCAACGGCTTGCAATCGCGCGATTTTACTTTCGTACAAAACATTGTCGAGGCAAACCTTGCGGCAATGAAAGCCAATGCAAAAAATGTTGTCGGAGAAACATTCAATATTGCGCGCGGAGAAGCAACAACAGTGCTTGACCTTTTCAAAAAAATTCGCGCGCTTTTGGAAAAAAACATTGAACCAAGGTTTTTGCCCGCACGCCCAGGAGAAGCAAGGCGCACTCTTGCAGATCCAGCCAAAGCAAAAAAGCTAATGGAATTCGAATGCAGGGTTTCGTTTGACGAAGGCCTGAAACAAACAGTTGAATGGTATAAAAAAAACAGCGGAAAAATCTGACATTTTATTGGTGTTCAATTGAAAATAAAGCAAAAAAAATGGGGTTCGGAACAATGGATTGTGAACAGGGAATATTGCGGAAAAATCTTGAACCTGAAAAAAGGCTTTGAATCCAGCCTGCACAAGCATAAAATAAAGGACGAAACCTTTTTTGTCCTGGAAGGAAAATTTTTGATGGAACTTGGGAAAAAAAAACGAGTAATGTTGCCTGGCAACAGCATTCATGTTCCGCGCAACAAATACCACAGGTTTTCAGGGTTAGAGGACAGCAAAATAATAGAATTTTCCACCAAGCATTTTGAAAGCGATTCTTACAGGAAAACACAAAGCGGAAAATTTGACTTGCAGGAAGTGCAAAAGCAATGGATTCAAATGAAATAATTGACAGGTTTTCTGGAAAAACAATGCTTGTTATTGGCGACGTAATGCTTGATGAGTACATAATCGGCGATGTGGAAAGGATTAGCCCGGAAGCACCGATTCCGGTTGTGCTTGCGAAAGAAAGGCGTTTTGTTTTGGGAGGAGCAGCAAACACCGCAAACAATATTGCTTCGCTTGGCGCAAAGGCAATATTGTGCAGCGTAATCGGAAAAATAAACACAGAATCTTCTGCAAGGCTGATGAAACTGCTTGAAGAAAGAAAAATAGTTGACGATTGCGTTGTTGACGAGAACAGGGAAACAACAAGGAAGACCCGCATTATTGCGAGGCAACAGCAAGTGCTTAGGATTGACGAGGAAAAAACAATTGACATTCCCGCAAGCGTTGAAAAAAAATTAATCGAAAGCTTTGCGGGTGAAATAAAAAACGTTGATGCTGTCGTGATTTCGGACTATGCCAAAGGCGTTCTTACTCCCAAGGTTTCAAGGGAAATAATGCGGATTGCAAGAAAAAACGGAAAAATGGTTTGTGTTGATTCAAAAAACCTGTTGTTGTTCAAGAATTCAACGCTTGTAAAGCCAAACAAAAAAGAGCTTGAAAAAGAAACCGGAAAAAAATGCGGTTCGATTGAAGAATGCAAAAAAGCCGCACAATTGTTGTTCAAAAAAATTGCGCCAAAGGCATTGCTTGTCACGCTTGGAGCTGAAGGCATGTTGTTGGTTGAAAAAGAAAAAATTGCACACATAGAATCCCGCGCAGTGGAGGTTTTTGATGTAAGCGGCGCAGGCGATACAGTGCTTGCAACAACAGCGCTTGCGCTTGCAAGCGGTGCAACAATGAGGCAGGCTGCTGAAATTGCGGGTTCTGCGGCAAGCGTTGTAATAAAAAAACTCGGCACGGCAACATTGAGCGCGGAAGAACTAAAAGAGGCAATACAGAATGATTTGCGCTGAAAAAATAAAAAGCAGGAAAGAGATTGCAAGCATTTCTTTGCGCCTGAAAAAAGAAGGCAAAATCGTTGTCACGACAAACGGTTCCTTTGACATTTTTCATTCAGGGCATGTTTTTCTGCTTGAAGAAGCAAAAAAACAAGGAGATATCCTGATAGTGGGAGTAAATAGCGATTCTTCAGTGCGAGCTTACAAAGGCGCTGGCAGACCGATTATCCCGGAAAAAGAAAGAGCGCTTCTTGTTGCGGCAATTCATTGCGTTGATTTTGTTTGCATTTTTGAAGAGCCAACCTGCCTAAACTGGCTCGCGGAAGTAAAGCCAAATGTTCACGTCAAAGACGATAGCTGGGCAAACAAAAAAGGCGAATTGATTGAAAGCAAAACAGTCCAGCAAAACAACGGAAAAATAGTTTTAATAAAAAGAAAACAGGGCTTTTCAACCACAAACATTATTGAAAAGATTCTCAAAGTTTATTGCAAAAAATGAACGCTATTTTTTGTTATTTTCCGCGATTTTTCTGCAAACAATCAATATTGCGAGCAAAACCAGCACGCCAAACCCCGCCTCTGAAATAAAAGTACCGGCACCTTGCTCCACAGGCAGCACTTTTGCGATCTAAAAGAAGATGTTTGGCAGGAAATGCACTATTTTTACGTTCAAAAGCAATTGGTAAAATGAAGTGTCAAACGGATAAAAGTATGAAACCGCTCCTCCAAGGTCAAGCAAAAAGTGCGAAACCAAGCCAAAGCCCGCAAGAAAAAAAATTTTTTTTCCAGATTTGTTTTTTCTTGAAAGAATGAAAAGCGCGGGCAAAACAATCATCAAAAAGAAAAGCGAGTGAAAGCCCTGTTTGCTCAGGAAAAAAAGCCTGTCAAAGTCCGGCAGAATGGAAAAAAAAGCAACAACAAAATATTCCTTCCAGCCAAGCTTTATTCCAACGAGCAACAATAGCATTGCGGGCAAAAGCAAATGAAAAACAATATCCAAACCATCGCCTCATTTTTTCAGCCAGAAATGAACGGAATAATTTTCATCAAAAGCGCTTGTTGCAACGCGAAAACGCAGGTTTTTCCTGTTTTCAAACTCTTTTGGAACAGAAAAAGAATAAAAACCGGAAAAATTTTTGTCTCTTTCAATGAAAAAATTCTTTTTTTCAATCAGGATTGGAACAAAAGAATTGTCGTCTTTCAGGGCTTCAAGGGAAAAACTTGCCGCGTAATTGTAGTCCTGTGATTCGTGGTTTTCAATGCCAAAGTGTGCAAAAAAACCTGCCCTGCTTTCGCCGTAATTTCCTGGTTCAAGGTAAAGCACGGAGTAATAAACCGGAGTTTTTGGCAGAAAAACAAGGAAAACAGAATAAAGCAAACCGAAAGCGCACAGAACAATAAGCAGCCTTTCCGC
The DNA here is from genome assembly GCA_964402015.1 of uncultured archaeon. Taxonomy (GTDB): domain Archaea; phylum Iainarchaeota; class Iainarchaeia; order Iainarchaeales; family JAGVWC01; genus CAYOAS01. The sequence continues at coordinate 7,449 of CAYOAS010000017.1, forward strand.
AGTAATTTCCCGCATTATCTCCATGCCCTTTGCCTCCTGTCAAGCCAATAATAAATTATCGGCAGAATGCGCTCGTTGAAAAAAACAAACAAATAAAGCAAAAAAACCAATGCAACGGAAACAAGCAATAGTTTTGCAAAGGAAAAAATTATCTTCGGAAAAATTGTAGCGGAAACGAAAAGGATTATTGTGCTTGCAATGTGAACCGGAATAGAAAGCGCTATTGAAAGAAGGCTGTTTGCAAGAGTGCTCCTTTCCTTTCGCTCAAAAAAAGAATATAACATGAAATACCCGCATGGAAAAAGCAAAATAAACAGCGCGGCAATAGGCGCAAGCGCAACCATGATTCCGTTGAAAGGCTGGCCCTGCCTTGTAATTGACGCAACTGCAATAATCAGCCCGCAAAGGATTGTTGCAAAAAGAACCAGGTCAACAAGCTTTAGCCATGCAAAGTGCTTTTGGCTTTCGCCAAACTCCCAATCATATTGCTGGAAAAATTCCATTGCGACCGGGACAAAAGAAGCTCGGAACAGGAACAAAAAGTAAAACGCAAAGCTCCAAAACAAAACAATAATCATGTTTCGCAGCAGTGTGATTGGAAAGCCCAAAAAAATGTTTGCCAAAAGAATGCTCACAACGTTTATGGAAATCGATGCTGCAATGCTTAATCCAAAGCGCTCTATCAAAGGCATTTCTTCAAAAGAAAAAAGAAAAGCGAGCGCAAGATAGCCAACTGGAAAAAGCGCAAGGTATAAACTAAAGGGAACGCGTAGCCAGGAAATCGTGCCAATCGGATTGTCAATTGTCGTTGTAATTTCGTCAAGCAAGATTATTGCCGTTGAAAAAACCGCGCTCGCAAGGACAATTGCAGCAAAAAGCTTTTCGTTTTTCTGCTCTTCATTTGACTTTGTAAACATGGCTTTCTCCTTTTGCAAAAACTTCTTCCAAAAAATCACAGTTAATTGCGTCACGGCTGTAAACAAAGCTCGCACCATTCAGGTTTTTTTCTTTCCAATCGCAGCCCGAAGCAAAAAATTCAATTGATTCCTCCTGCCCGCGCGCGCCCATTAGCCTTGCGGGGTTGGCATACAATATCCTGTCTCCGCCGATTACATTTACTGCGCGCGAGGTATAAAAATAAGACAAAACAATCTGTTCATGAAAGGAATTGTGCTTTAGCCAGAGAAAAGCCGGCACTTCATTTTCTTCTGCAACCTTGTATAATTGATCTTTGTGCGTGAAAGGCAATGTTGAAATATTGGAATAAAGGAAACCGAGAGCAAGAAGCGCGACAAACGCTTTTGGCAATACTGAAAGAGAAATTTTTTCGCTGAAAAAATAATATCCTTCGAGCGCTTTGTCAATTGCAGCGTTCAAGAATTTTATTATTGCATAAATCCCGACGCCAGCGCAGATGACAAGCGATTCTGCGGCGTAATAAAAAATTCTCCTATAATCCGCCAAATAGGTTCTTTCTTCAGTGAAAAAAAGATAAATCAAAGGCACGAGCGTTATTATCAGAATTGGCAGAATAATTGCCTGGCGGTTTTTTGTATTCAGCAAATACAGCATTCCTGCAATCGCAACGAAGAAAATCGGCCAGGACAAATAGCGCGGCAAAAAGAAAAAAACGTTTGTTTCATAAATGCTTGTCGTAAAGGTTATTGTTTCCATTATTTTGTCAAACAATCCGCCCTGCGTTGTAACGGAATAATTATAGACGGAATAGCCGATTAATAGCAAAACCAGTATTCCCAGTTCTAAAACAAGCAGGATTATTTTTGTCTTGCTTTTCAGCAATAGCTTTGGCTGGAGCAAAAGATAAATCATGAAAGCCGGCAAAAAAATTGTTGCTGAAGCCGGATGGACTAAAGTAAGCTGCGCGAAAATAACAAACAGCAGAATGCTGTAGCGAAAGCTGCCTTTTTCTTCGGAAAAGGACTTGACAAAAAGAAAAAGGACAAGTGGAATGAATGCCAGGCCAAAAGCCATTGGCACAGAGAACCAGTATCCGAGGATTGTTACGTTCGGGCGCGTTAAAAGCACTGTGAGAGCGCTGAGGAAAGCCGCGGCATTGCTGCCAGTTAATTGTTTTATCAGAATGAAAGTGAACAAAATCATCAGAAAAGTCATTAAAACCGGAATAAATAATGCGAGCTGCACTATCCCCAAATCAGTAATGTCCCAATTGGTCAGGTTTAACAGCATTGCCTGGAATAAATGATAGTTTTGTTCCCATTGCGGGTCCCAGCCCCAGCCCCTGTAAGGATTATAGTTCACGAGCTGGTCAGTGACAGTTATTTCTTTTGCAATAGCCAAATGGTCCCATTCATCCGCGTGATAGGGCAGATTGTAATTATTGTGGATGTAATAATACGCAAAATAGTACGCCAAAGCAAGAAAAAAAAGCAGCAAAAGTGCTTTCGAAACCGCGTTTATTCTTTTGTCTAGCACATTATAACAAAGGGATTGAACAAATAAATACGTTTCTATAAATTTTTCTTTGAAAAGCAACGGCTGTTCAAACACCTTTCGAAGAGAACTGTTAAACTTAAGTGAACTGCCCCCCAAATCAGGGGGCTTCCGAAATCATTGTTACTGTTTCGGTTTTGGGCAAGTTCACGATTGCCCCGTCTTCAAAGCGTTGCTCTGAAAACCTGTCTGCAATGTTTTTTACAGCATTCAAATCAGCATTATATTCCAATCCACAATCGCAAACGAACAATCCTTGCGTTTTTCTTTTTCCGATTGATTTGCATTTGTGGCAGGTTTTGCTTGTATCTCTTTCAGATATTTGGAAAGTTGGAATGCCTTGCCATTCTGCCTTGTATTGAATGTATTGTGTCAGCTTGTTGAATGGCATATTTGAAATAATGCGATTGAATCGTTTGCCTTTTCTTTTTGCGTTGTTTCTTATTCCTTTGAGGTTTCCGAGAACAATGCAAGCATTATTTTGTTTTGCCTCTTCAACGATGTCTTTGCTGATTTTGTGCAGAATGGCATTTACTTTTCTTTTTTCTGTTTGCCCAACACTCTTGATTTTATTCAAAAGTCTTTTGTTTCCAAGCCGCTTTCGCAGCCAAGCATAATGCCTTCTTATTCCCCTGACTTTTTTTCCATAGAATTTTGGGTTCACGAAAGCATTGTTGCGTTTCAACACAGTTGTCGCAATATGCTTTTCTCCTAAGTCTATTGCTAAAATGTTTTCAAAGGAATTAAGCGCAATATCTTTTTTGATGACCAAATGCAAAAAATAGTTTCCGTTCTTTTTTACTATTTTTGATTCGCAGAGTTTTGCGTCGTTTGATGGCCAGGCATATGTTTTGAACGCGAGCCATATCCCGCCCCGCTGTTTTGCTACCGGGATTTTCACCCAGAATCTTGAGAGCTTATTGTTTGATTCTTTTATTTTAAGCAAATCATTCCTAATGCTCAAAGGATATTCTTTCGGTTGTTTCTTTTTATAGAAACGCAATGCTTGTTGCTTGTTGGCAGAATGGAGTTTTGCAGGCAAGCCGCGCATCAGTAGTTGAAGGTTGGAATATTCGGAATCAAGGCATTCTTTTTTATGAGCGGTTAGCGAAACGAGTTTGCCAACGATTGTTTTTTTAGCCATACTTTATTCAGCCAAAATAACCAACAAAACAAGCATTAAAAATAAGAGCAAGCCACATTTCCCCTGTTTATTAAAAGCAGTAGTATTATTTTGAGGGGATTATTGTTATTACCCCCAACACCATTTTAAATAATATTTGCAGCTTTTTTCATTGAATGAAAACCGTGACAATATTTATTCCCGCGCTGAACGAGGAAAAGCATATAGGAAAGGTAATTGCTGAAATTCCGTTGCAGAAAATAAAGCGCTTGGGATTAAAGCCAACAGTACTCGTTGCAAACGGTCCCTCAAAAGACAAGACAGCAGAAATTGCGAGAAAAAAAGGCGCAGTAGTAATTGACGTGCCGCGCGGCAAGGGAAATTCAGTAAGGGAATCGTTCAAATTCATTCAAACTGATTACACAATAATGCTTGACGCTGACGAAACATACCCTGGCGTCTACATAACCCCTATTTTGGAAGAACTCGAAAAAGGCTTTGACATTGTCCTTGGCTCGCGCTTAAAGGGAAAGATTGAGCAAGGGGCAATGGGAAAGCTGAATGTGATCGGTAACCATGTAATTACCCAGTTTGGAAACCTTTTGTTCGGCTCAAACACGAGCGATATCTGCACTGGCTATTGGGGTTTCAACAAAAAAGCAATAAAAAAAATGAAACTCGAAGCAAGCGGCTTTGACATTGAAGCAAACATGTTCAGCGAAGCAAACAAAAAAGAATTACGGTTCAGCGAAATCCCAATTGTTTACCGCAGCCGCGGCGACGAAAGCCAGTTGAATGCAATAAAAGACGGTGCAAAAATATTGTGGAAACTGTTTGACTTACGCTGCCTTTACAACAAGCAAAATGTAAAACTGGATTCAATTGCACTTGCATCGCTTCTCATATTAAATGCGGTTGTTTTCTTTTTCTTTTTCCAGCGCGGCTTGGCAATAAATTATTCCCTGAAACTCTTTGGAGTTGAGGCTGCTCCGTTGCTTTTTTCTACAATTGTTTTGATTTCAACTTACCTCGCGCTACTTTACATTACGCCAGGAAACACATTGGCTTGCGTTTTCGGCTGCATTGCATTAATTCTTTCGCCGCAATTCTCTTTCAGCTTTTCAACAATAGCCTTCAAGACATTCATTGGCTTTTTGCTGTTCATTGCAGCGCTTTACGGCTTGCTGTTAACCTTTGGAAAGGAAAACACGCAAAGATACATTTTCACGCTAATCCCATACACTGCATTGTTTTTTGTAAACAAAGAGCTTTTCGCGCTTTTGGTTGTGGTTTTTGTTTTTTATTTTATCATGGAGCACAAGAGCATTGCCTCAAAAAAACTTGTGGCATTCTGGTTGCTTGCGAGCATTGCAATGCTGGCTTTGACTGCAAACTTGTTCAGGCTGCAGCCATCGCAAATAGACCTGCGGAACTATTTCAGCTTTTTGCATTTCGCAATAGCAATAGTTGGATTCAACAACGCGGCTTTCCACAAGCGAAAACACGTTCTCGTCATACTGTTCACTCTATTGATTTTTCTCACTTATTTGAGCACTGAATTCAACATTGGCGCGCTTGTTTCGCCGCAATTGCTCGTAATGATGCTGATTTATACTGTAATCCTGTTGACTGGCATTGGCGCAGAAAGAATAGTTTCTTATGCCCGCACTTTTTTGCAGCAGAACTTAAACAAATAAAAGCGCCATTTCGTAGGTGCAATCCGAAATATGTCGAACCATCCTTGATGGTTCATAAATATTAATGGCATAAAAAAGCGAACTTAAACAAATAAAATAGCTTTTACACCAAAACTTGTTTGAGATCAAAAATGCCAAAAAAACCAATAGCTTCGATACTTATCCCTACAAGAAACGCGGGAAAGGAATTCGAAAAAACCCTTGCAGCTGTTTTTTCGCAGAAAGGAGTTTCTTTCGAAGCGCTTGTACTTGACACTGAAAGCAATGATGGCACAATTGAAACCGCAAAAAAGTTTGGCGCGCGCATTATCGGAACAATTAAGCAGCGCGATTTCCGGCACGGAAAAGCGCGGAACATTCTTGCGCGGAGCGCGCAAGGGCAATTTCTTGTTTTTTTGACGCAGGATGCTGTTCCAGCAAACAATGAATGGCTCAAGAATTTGCTTTCCGCGTTCGGAAACGAAAAGATTGCGGGGGTTTATGGCAGGCAGTTGCCGAAAAACTGCGCGCACAGCTTTGAAGAAATGTTTTACAAAAAAAAATATCCACAAAAACCGGCAGAATGGAATTCAGAGAATTGGTCGCTTGAAAACATTTTGTTCAGCAATGTAAATGCCGCAATTCCAAAAAAGCTTTTTCTGCAGAATCCTTTTTCTGAGCAAACAATTGTTTCCGAGGATTATGAGTGGGCGCTGAGAATGATGGAAAAAGGCTATTCAATCGCATACGAACCAAGGGCAGTGGTTTTTCATTCGCACAATTTGGGGTTCTGGAAAACCTTCCAGAAGCACTTTGACATTGGTTACAGTTACTGGCAGATTTTCAGCGGAAAGCACAAGCGCTACCGCGAAACCTTTTTCCAATCAGGCATTTCCTATTATTTGGAATTGCTAAAAAGCTTTCCGAAGAATTTGAAGCAAAAAGACTTTTTTTGGCTGCCAAAATTGCTTGTTAACGGAGCAACAAAATCAACAGCATTGTTTGCTGGAAAAAAAATCGCGCCGCTGCTGCCTAACGGCATTAACCGCTTTTTCAGCGCGCAAAAATATTATTGGGAAAAAAAATGAGGCTGCTTGTTTTCCTGGCAAATGCGTTTGGATAGTATTTTGTCATTCCAACGTAACAATATTGTTATTTTGGAATGATATTATGAAAGAATTGCCGAATCGGATTCGCGATATTGCCTCGGAACAAGGCAGTTGCCATGTGAAGAACCATGGCATAAATAACATGGCAACGCTTTAAGCGCTGAAGAATTGTCTTTTATTTCTTTGCTTAAAGCGTTGGGCGTCTTTGGGAAGCAACAACCATTTGTTTTATCTCCTGCTTGAAAGCAGGAGCGTTCAGCGCCATGGTTCTTCAGTAAACAGCCAAGCAAAATGGTTTTTAAAAACTTAACATCAATTACAGTAGTTTCGCAAGCGGTTGGGGTTTGAAGTTGTTTTTTTGGTTCTTTTTTTTTGCTGTAAATCATGCACAGGTTGAATGTTTCTTTTTTGCCAACGCAATGTTGTACTACAATGGGTAGTTTGAACGAGTTTTCTGCAATAGCGCGCTTTATTGCTTTGTCTTTTGGAACCGCTATCACAAACTTTACTCTCTGCAATTTTAAGGTCTTGATGCATTCTGCGCCATAGAATGCCCTGTCAAGCAAAACAATGCGTATTTCAGCGTGCTTTTTTGCTATTCGGACAAGTTCTTCAACAACCAACGCTTTCGAGTCGTCGTCTAAGGAAAGTTTTTTGACTGCAATCGTTAAGCGTTGCTTTCCGTCAACGATTTCCAATGTAGCGTATTGATGGCAATAGTTTGTTCCGCGCTGTCTTTTTGTTCCACGAACATGCGGATTATTTATATCACCATAATACGGAATGTCATGGTAATCGATTGCCATAATATATCTTTTTTTTGCCAGACTTTTTACGATGCGTTTGACTGTATTGTTGAAAGCTTTTTGAATGAAACGCTCGTTGGTTTCTTTCAAGCGCCGGAGCAAAGTGTCCGCTGACGCAACCACTGAATCAGGCAATTCTATCTTTAACTGGTTGCTTGCTTCTTCTGCAGAAACATTGTTTGCAAACATGAACAGCAATAACTGAAACAATGCTGCCAACAAATGCCTGCTATTGTAGTTCGGGTTTATGCCTAG
>CAYOAS010000018.1:0-14540 GCA_964402015.1 uncultured archaeon
AACTTCTACTTACGCTTTTCGGTCTACAACCGAAAAATCAGATTGGACTGGTGTATCCTTCAAAACAGCAAGAGCAAGTTTTGCTCAAGACATTTGATTTGTGCAGGTTTGCTTACAACAAGTTGTTGGAAAAACTGAACGAGAGCAAAAAAATAACCCGTGGCACAACACAACATTATATCGTTGAATTGAAAAAGAAATATCCAGAATTGAGTGGTGTTCATTCAAAAGCATTGCAATATGAATGTTACCGTTTATTCAGCAACTTGCGTTCATTGTCACAATTGAAAAAGCAAGGACAGAAAGTCGGCAAGCTGCGTTTCAAGGGGAAAGACTGGTTCAAGACAATAAACTACAACCAAAGCGGTTTCGAGTTAGAACAAATAGGAAAACGATTTGGCAAGTTATTTCTTTCAAAAATAGGCGACTTAAATATTCGCTGCCACAGGATAGCAAGCGGAAAAATAAAGCAAATCACAATAAAAAAAAGCGCGAACAAATGGTATGCTATTTTGATAACTGACGGAACAAATAATCGCCAATGCGGAACTGGCAAAATCGGCTTGGACTTGGGAATAATCAACTTTGTAACAGACAACAATGGAAACAAAACACCCTCCCCATTGTTTTTGAAAAAAGGTTTAGCAAAAATCAAGTTGGCTCACAAGAATTTGTCAAGAAAAAAGAAAGGGAGTAGCAAAAGGCAAAAAGCAAAACAACAGCTCATTAAACTTTATGAAAAAATTGATGACCAAAGGAACGATTTTCTCCAAAAACTTTCAACAAAAATTGTTTCAGAAAACAGATTGATTTGCATTGAAAAACTTGCCATCAACAAAATGGCGAGTAAAAACAAGCTTTGGAACAAGCGTAACATGCTTGATTGTTCTTGGGCAACATTCACTTCTTTATTGAAGCGCAAGGCTGAAAGTGCTGGCGCAAAAATAATAGAAGTAAATCCAAAGAACACAACAAAAACGTGCAGCAATTGCGGTTCAATCCAAGACATTCCATTATCGCAAAGAACATACTCTTGCGATTGCGGGTTGGTTTTGGATAGGGATACAAACGCTGCGAAAAACATTTTGGCTCTGGGACAGGGCTTTGCCGAGATGAATCCTCTACAAGCCGGAAACGGTTTGCAAGAATCGCCAATGAAACAAGAAGCCATAACCTCAACGCAAGGCGTTAGGTTATGAGTAGTTCACTACAATAACAGCGTTTCGGGCTTTTTTTTGCATTTTTTGCTTGCTGCCCAACAGCTGGTTTTTTTAATTCAAAGAGTGTCTTTTTTATCAGCCTTTTGTGGAGAAAAGGCTGGCGAAAAAAGCACTTCGTGCAAAAGGTTGGCTAAAACGCTGCTTTAAAGTAGCGGATTAAGCTTTGATACCCAAAAATTGTTGTTGGAGAAATTGGTGGTTTTTACGCAGCATCAGAGGCCTGTTAGGGGGCAGGAAGCACAACAGCAGGGCTTGCAGGCGCAGGGTTCGCAGTTGGCGCAGGCGCAGAGAAGAGTGGTTGCACCACAGCAAATCGGCTCCATTATAATGGGGATGCAAGAGGACATTCGCGCGTTGAATTCGAGCATTCTTGTCCTTTCGCAAAAAATGCAGTACTTGATTCGCAACGAAAAGATTTTGGGAAGGAACCTTATTGTTTTGAGCAAGCGCTTGAAGGAAATGGAATCCGGCGGTATTTCCGGCAGCAGCATTTCTGAAGCAGGTCTAAATGAACTGCGCAACAGGATTGACGAATCTTTGGTGAAAGAAAACGATTACGGCCAAAAAATTTTGGAATTGCAGGCAACAATTGATGAAATGAAAGAGCGTTATGCCAAGCAGGAAGAATTAAAAGAATTAAAATATGTCATTGACAGCATTCATCCGCTTGAATTCACTACCTTAAAGCAGGTCAATGAACTGATTGACAAAAAAATAAAAGAGAAAAAGCACTGATTTTGGCGAAGCCAAACCATGCCTCCAGAGGAAGTAGTATATTATGACGGTTTTAGTAAAACCGAATTACATTTCTGTGCAGGAGCTTAATCCCGGTCGCAATAGTGCGCGATAGTTTTTTCGGTTTTTGATTTTTATTCCAACATCGTTTTTTTCTATTATTCCGATTTCTGATTCTGCTTTTTCTGATATTTCCTTGCTTAATTCAGTTGCTTTTTCCGCGCTTACTGTGAATCCAACGCCGTATGCCGCAAGTTCTATGAGTTCGCTTGCGATTGTCCTTGAAATGCTGTTGGTTTCGATTGCTGGCAATATTTTTTTTGTTTCCGGAATAACTATCATTGCGCGCAACCTGTTTGTTGCTCCTTGCTCTTTGAAATGCGCCAGCAAGCCCCTGATTATTGAGTGCACTACCATAATGTTTGTTTTTTCGTCATTGTTTTCCATGTGTATTATTCCTGCTCTCCCCAATCCTTTCATCCAGCTTTTTGCTATTTCATAAAAATTATTCGGCCCATTAAACAGATTCGGGTAATGCAGTTCAAACAGGGAAAGAATTCGCACTGCCTTGTTTAACTGGTAAGGGCTTGTTTCTTCTGTTGAGGCTGTTTTTCTTATTGTTTCAATCAGGTCATTTGAATTCTTGTGTTTCTTCTGCGAGTTTTTTTGCACTATTATTTTTGTTGCTGAATTGTTTCCCGCGCCAAACAATTCCAGCAAGCCCCGCATGTCTACTGCCCCCAATTCTATTTTTATGTTTTCTGGAACAGTGAAATGCGCTACCGGAAAACCAATTGGCTCGAAATCAACCTTGAATTTTCTCAATCCCTGCAAGTCTTTTGTCGGTTCTGACAATCCGCGGAAACTGTTTTTCCAGTCAATCACGACAACAGCAAGGCTTGAAAGCAATGCTCCTTCAATAACAATGTGTGCCAAGTGCATGCGGTATTGTTCGTTCGGCCCGGTTATTATTGTCTTGTTGAATAATTCAAGCGGTTCTTTTGCAATGCTTCCGTCTTTTGTTATGCCAAGCAATAATTCGCCTGGAATGCCTGTTATTTCTGCAGCGCCCTTTTTTTGCGGAACCATTGTAGCATGCGAAAGCATTTGCATTGCTATTGGTTCTGCAAAAAAAGCCTGCTTTTCATCTTCCAGCGCCTCGTGAATCGGAGTAAGCGACAAATCATATGCCTTGCTGACATCCATTATCATTTTTGCAGTATTATTCGTGTTTTTCAGCAGGTCATCGAATTCGCTAATTGCTTTTTCTTCATCATATTCGCAATACATTGGCGAACTGCCTAAAACAAAAAATTTGAAAGTGCGATTCTCGTTATGCTTCAAAAAAACAATTGCATCTTTCGGCAGCGATTCAGTGAATGCCTCTATTTCCCCGCTGCAAGAGAATGCCTTGAACAATTCCAGCACCATGCCCACAATATTGTCTTTTTCCTTTTCATAGACAATCACCAGAATCATTGACTCGTTATTTGAATGTATTTCAATGCTTTGCCCCTCTACAGTGCCTTCGAATAGCTTTGTCCAAGGACCCTGTGAAAACCTGAACATTTAACCTGCCTCAAACATTTTTGCAAATCCTTGTAATAATAAAGAAGTTCGAATATAAAAAAATGCCTTTATTGCAGCAAAAACGGGTAAAACAATTTTATATAAGTAGGGTGTTATATGTACAACGGCTTTGGCTAAAGCCGGCAAATGTACAACTTTCGGTTGTACTTGCGCTTTCAGCGCATTGGTGTCTTTTTATGGTTGAAAAAAGCATTGTCCTGGATACCATAAAGAAAATGTATGCCAGTGGCCTGAGCGATGAAGTAATCGAAAGCACGCTGAGAGACATTGGTCTTGGCGAAAAGGAAATAAAAAAAACAATTGCAGAAGCCCGCAGTATTGCGTCGCCCGCAGAAAGCGCTGCAGAAGAAAACGATTCCGCGCTTGACGATTCCGAAACCAATGAAAAAATTGCTGAAGCGACTGCAAAAAAAGTAAAACAACACCTTGAAGAAAGGAGCGAAGCAGACGCTCTAGCGCATACAACCACACAAGCAGCAATCGCAGGTTATGATTCCCGCCTTGTTGAAATAGCAAACCGTTTGTCAAATATCGAGCGGAAAGTCAATTCTATTGCTGGATTTTCTGATTTTTCCGCAAAAGCAGTTTCCCTTGACAAAAAGATTTCCGCAATAGAATCAGACCTTTCTGAATTAAAAGCTATTTCAAACGCGCTCAAATCTCTCCTGGAAAAAGTTTTGGACACAGACAGAAGCGTTTTATCTGAATTAGAAGAAAAAAAATAATCCTGTTTTTTTATGCGAGGTTGCGTTTGCACTGCCTTCGCCGTCAGGCAAATCCAACCTCTGAAAGAGGTTGCATTTTCGCACCGCCTTAGTTAAGCGGGTTATTTGAACAATCGTCCAATTCCGTCCAACAGGTTTTTTGCGCCTGCGCCGATTCTGCCAGCCAAATCCGGGGATTTCCATGTTTCCTTGTCTTTTGCCCAAGCAATTTCGCCAGTCTTTGCGCCTATTGCCCCGAACATTTTTTCGAATTCAGCAATTGCCTTCTGGCTTTGCCCTTTTGATTTCTCCATTTCAACCATTGTGCCTTTGGAGAGAGATTTGCCTGTTTGCTTCAGAAAACTGGCTGTTTTTGCAAGAAAAAAAAACAATATTGTTGTTGCAAGCGCGAGAAAAAGCAATTCCGCTGGAAAAATAAAACCAAATGCGAGCAAAATTATTATTGCAATTACAAGCAACAAAAGAGTGATTGCCTGCATTAATAACCGCCTTCCATGCCTCCGCCAAGCCCCGCGAGCGCGCCCAAGTCAGCACCATAATCCTGTTGCTCTGGCTTTTTCTTGTTTTCAATCAACAGCGAAAAAACTAGCAATCCAAGCATTATGAACGGTGCAAACTCTTTTATGTCACCTTGCAGGATGTAGATTGTTCCGACAGCGACAACCATAAGCAATATTGCAGTGAAAGAACGCATTGTCAAAATGAGTATTATTGCTATCCCAAAAATCAGCCAGCCCATGTCGTATTGCACAGCAAGCATCATTATTACAACTGAAACCAAAAAAGTAAAAGTGTCCATTTCATCCCTTTAAGTTTTTGCCATTTTGCTGAACAATTCTTTTCCAAAGGTTGAGAACAGGAACAGCAATACGCCTAACCAAATGAGTATGGGAAATTGCCACACTGTAAGAAAAACAACTATTACCGCAAAAACTATTGCGAGTTTTGCGCTTCCAAGGGCATTCTTTGCCCAGCTGAAAAGCCATACGAGATAAAAAAGGCTGAGTGCAATTTCAATGTTTCCAATAAGTTCGTAAAGGTTGACCATTGTTCTCTCCCATTCAGTATTGCTTTGAATTCCTTAAAATAACTATGGCAAAAAACCCAAATAATTGAACAATTTATTGCTTTTTGCGTTATGGCAAACAACTGAAAAAATGTTCAAAAACAAAATTGTTTGCTATATCCTATCACATTCCCCTGACTCTTGTTCCAATGCCCCACATTACGACAGAGCCAAAGCCAAAAGTGAGCAATGTTGTGAGAAACCACACGCTTGCAAAAATATCAGCATACTTGAATACCAAAAAATAAATGAAAATCGCAGTGACAACTATAGAAATAACATTGTTGCCAAGATATCCCCGGACTGTCGCGTAAATCATGAAAACAGCAAGAATCTGGAAAAGAATTCTTGCAACCGGAAAAATCTGAAAGATAACATATGGCAAAATTAACAGTGCCAAAAACCCGATTGCTACAAAAATAACCAGGTTTCCAGATTGGTTCATTCAAAATCCCCTGCATTCTCTTTCATATTGGTGGTCCCGGCCGTAATGGCGGCGGTCTCGCATGCACTATTTCCCCGCGGGAGCCGCGCACTTCATGCCCTGGAAGGTCAGGCCTGTTTTCGCTCGGCGCGCCCTGCTGTTGCGTAAGAAAGAAATAATCAATCAGTATTCCAGTTACTCCCACTGTCAGCAACAGGTATAACACGAACACTCCGCCAAAAAACCACCACAAATCAAACAATACAAAATATGAAACCCCCAATATTAGTGCCCAGGATATTGCAGAATTGCCAAAATGGTTTCTTACCCACGAAACAATAGTTATCAATACAAACAATTTCATTACAAAATTGAAGTCAGCAAAAATTTCGCCCAATCCTAACAGCAATGCGTCCATTCAAAAAATCCATGTTTTTTATTGTTTTTAAACCTTCATTTTCCAAGGCAATCTTTTCCTGGTTCAAGTGCTTTTTCTATTGTTTCAATGCTTTTTCCGTTTTCCAATTGTTTTTCGATTGCCGTGGCATTCCACCAAATGCTTGTTTCAATGCCGTTGGAGGAAATGCAAGCGCTTGCATTTTCAACTGCAGCAAAAGCGTCTTTTAATGTTTTTATATAATTGCCAGATTCCTTATTATTAAAGCGCATTCCAGTTATCCCTTTTAGTTCTTTTGTTTCCCCGAATAATTTGTCCAAACCCGCAATCTTCAAATTCGGGCTGATTGCCTTGAGATTAAAGCTGCCATCCAGCGGAGTAAAAACAATTGCCTTCAAAAACAAATTACCTGTTTTACTAGCTGCCCCCAAATCAAGCGCATAGCTTTTTTTCCATTCCGAAGAGCGGTCGCGCACACTAGCCTTTCTGTCAGGAGAATAATCAAATTTTTCCTTTGCCAATTTTCCGGAGAAATCATAACAATTATCCATTCCACTCCAGTATGAAAGAGAATTTCCTGCATCCAGTGCCTGCCCGCTTTTCAACAGCTGGTATACTGCCAAAGCAAAAGCGCTTTGCTTTTCCGCGCTAACGCGAATTATTGCCGGGCTTGCATAGCTTGGCGAAAAAATTATTTGTGCACTTTCGTTCGCGTCGTTTGCCAGTAAAACCGAAAGAATGTTTCCCCTTGAAAGCGCGCTCGCATTTATTGTTTCAAGGTTCTGGTCGAATATCGTGGAAACTTTTTTCAGTGCTTTTGCATCCGCGCTTTCCGGCATGCGGTCAAATTCTGTTTCGTTGAATCCAATTACCTGGCCTTGCACTTCATATGCTGTACCGTAATTATCCCTTTCAAGGCTTTTGTTTTTCACTCCAATTTCTGAATCAAAAGGCAGATAATAAAAAGGGCTTGAAGGGAACGGTTCGGCTATCTTTGAAAAAATCGGTTTTATCACAGCGCGCGGTTCTTGCTGTGCGCTGAACAATTCCCATTTTTCGCCAAAATCCGAATTTATGTCAATTGCAAACAATCCCGCGCCCTGCAGTTTTGTCGAATCAAAATACTTGTTGTTGAACAAAATTTTTCCGCTGCTATAATACTTGTTCATTGTTCTTCCGATTTTTGCGTCGCTGAAAAATGTCGGCGTGTCAAAAAACCTGGTGTTTGAATAATAATCCGCGAAATCCTTTGCAAAGCTTTCGTTGTAATTATCCTCTGTCAGGAAAGCATTGAACCGCAGCAATTTTGCAAGTTCACCCAAATTTTTCACGTTCGCAGTCCATTTTGGATTGCTGTCGCGCGCAAAGTATTCCAAAGCGCTTTTTCCGTCAAACAAATCAGTTGTTTTTTGCAGCCAGCAAGTTGTTTCGGCAGTGTCCTCGCTTGTCTTGAACGCAACTGAAAGAGAGCTGTTCAAGTCAATATTCTGTTCGTCGTTGAATTCAACGCTGTCCGCAAGCAAGGCATATGAATCGTTCGGCTGCAAATAGCTTTTTGCAGAATAAAATTTTTTGCTGTCACTCAATCCTTCAAACTTGCAGTCAACCCCGATTGTTACGCCTGCAGGAACTGCCTGTGATTTCAAGCAAGTGCTTTCATCCTCGCTGAGAGAAACATCCTTTGGTGCAATAAGCGAAAATACAAGGTTTGCTGTTTTTTCCTCGCTGGAATCATTTTTTACTGAAACAATTATTGAAACATCATTGCCCTTGACGTTTGCTGCAATCTTTTCAATTCCAATGCTGTTGGTTTCCGGAATCCTGCTTGAAAGCTTTTCGATTACAGTGCGCGCGTGTTTTTCCACTGTATTCTGCGGGCATTGTAGCCTGCCATTGTTTGCCGAAAGCCATTCGTCCAAAAAATTCAGTTTTTTTGACAGCAATATGTTAAACTGTGCGGCATCGCAATATGAATAATTCGGGTTTGTTTCATCACAAGTATTTTGCGCTATGCCTTTTTCTTCATCCCAGCTCCAATTCAATTTTATGCGCGGCAGCGCATTCTTTCCAGTGCTTCCATTCTTTATGCCCTGCAAGCAGTTTTCAGATTGTTGCTCTGGCAAAACAACCTGTTCCTGCGGTTTCGGGACAATCCGCACATGGAATTTTTGTTCCATTGTTTCAGCGCTTGAATCAGGCACTCTGAATGGGCCAAATTCTTTGTATCCCAAAGGCACTTCCTGGATGAAATCGTGCAAATGCTTTTTGTAGCTTATTGTCATTGTTCCGTAAACAGGCTTTTTGCTTTCAAACCCGTTGTTCTGAAAAACAATCCCTATTGTCTGCAAGTTGTAATCGCCGAAAGTCTTTGCCTCTTGCTTGTTTACAAAAGCCGAAACACCCTCAACATCCAGTTGCAATGGCTCAATATCATTCCTCAAATCAGTAATATAATCAATCACGCTGCCTTTTATTTTGTAGTTACAAGGTTTCTCCAATTCAAAATATATTCCTGATTCAAACTCTCCCCAGATAAAGCCAATGAACGGATAAAGCGAAACAATTTTGTTCACAACATTGCTGTCAGCGCTTTGCGCTTCGCCTGTTTTGAAAGACGCTTCAGACAGTGATTGTGCAACTGAAACCGCGCGCCGCAATTTTATCACTGCGTCAATTTCCGCTTCGCGCGCTTCAGCCGCGGAAATAATTGCTTCCAGTGCAAGGCTTTGTGCATTTTCTATTGCTGTTTGCGTTGCCTGGAATTGTGCAGTAATGTTTGCAATATCCGTTGCAACTTGCGCGTTTGCAAAATTCACTGCAGATTGGACTGCTGCAGTGCATGCGCTGCATGGGCAATATTCTGGATTTGCACAACAAGGCGGAACGGAAACTGTTTCCAAAACCCCCAAATACAAGTAGTTTGTGGTTTCTACAACTGCAACCTGTGCTATTCCTTTTGTAAGTCCTTGCTGTATTACTGTGCCTGCCATTGATTGTGCTTTGTCAAGCTTGCTCTCTCCGTCTTTGTTTTTTGTTGCTGCTTCTTTCCCGTTTTCCCTTGCCCTGTTGAAATCTCCCGCAGCAAGCCTGTTTGCAAAAGAAATTTCCGAAGAATCTTCTGGTTGCAACTGTTTTTTTCCGTCTTCAGAATTTTCTTTCATCATTTCAGTTTTTGAAAGAGAACTTCCCATTGATGAAGAGCCAGAGCTTATTTTTTCCTGCATTGACTGCACATCAGTTTGGATTTGGCCAACCGCTACATTTAATGCAGTGGATTCAAGCCCTGCTACTAAAAGCTTGCTCCTTGCTGTAGCTGATTGTTTTCCGCAAACAGCCTCAATCTTAGTCTGCGTTGCAGTTTCAGTTACGTTAATTGCAATCTTAATCAACATTGCAATCTGTGCGAGCTTTTGCGCTTCCTGCGTGGCTTTTTGTGCCGCGTCGTCTGCTTTTTTTGCATCAATTGCTGCTTTTTTTGCTTTTTCATAAGCCAAGCGGACCGCCTCGACAGCAACAATAATGCTGTTTGAATCCACTTGCGCCATTGCACTGCTTGTTGCCATTGCCTTATTGAACAATTCACTGCTGCCCGAAAGCTCTGCTGCTCTCAAGCCGCCGCCTGCATCCCCAAAATTGAAATGCCATTCATTTTTTTCAAGTATGCCGCGCCAGTCGCAAACGCTTGCCTCAACCTTTACTATTTCTGAGAGTTTTTTGTTTGTTATTGTCGCTGAATCCATTGAATTGTCGCCGTTGAGATAGAAAGAATATTTGTCCAGGAAAATTTGTTCGCGTTTTTCGGGCTGTATTTCGACAAGCATTTCAACAAATTTTTTGAATACAACATCCTTCACTCGCGCGCTGATATTTATGCCATATTCTCCCGGAATCTCGGAGCGAATCACATTGATTGTTTTTTTTGGGTTGGTTTTTGTTGTGACAAAAAAGCTTGGTGAAACAAAAATTCCGCCTTCTGTGCCTGAACTGCAATCAGCATTGCCTTCGCATAAGCTGAATTCTATTCTTGCGTCGCCGCAGAGCGATGCGTCAACTTCAAAAGAATTGTTCCTGTCGTTTTCTCCAATCCCTAGTTTTTTTGACGGGTGTGGAACAAGCCTGACACAGGAAATCGGGTTGAACAGCAAAATGTTTCCGCCAACAATATTATTGGAGATTATTTCAGCATTGCTTTCCTTGTTCGGGCTGATTGCTGAAAACCTTGCGCTGAAGCCTGCTGTTTTTCCCCAATAACCGTTTTTTGGCACAAAACGCAAAACTATTTTTGCTTTTGCGTTTACCTTCAATTCCTGCAGGAATGCAGGGGAATTTTCTCCGAGCGCTGGCACTACAACAATTTCTTTTCCCGCAGCATCAAGCAATGCAACCTCCAAGTTTCCCATTGCTTCAGAATCCCATTCGGCGTTTGCATGCAAATCATAAATGTTTATGGCATCTTCGCCAATCTTGCAGTTGTTTTTCAGCTCTATGTTTTTGTAGAAAAGGTTTTTTTGCATTTCTGCATTCCATTCTCCCTCTTGCAATCCAATGCAGGCATTGTTTCCAGAAAATTGGTTATTAGCATCAACAAGCACCTCGAACGGCAAAGCAAAAACCCATTCAATGCCATCACTCTTTGCTTTTACTAACAGCACGCCCTTGAACCGCGAATTCTTCGGAATAAAAACATTATTTTTTATTTTCACCAGCAGCAATTCGGTTTCCTTTTCAGAGAAAGCAGTGAACTCCCGCGGAAATTCTTTCAAGAATTCTTTCATTGCACTTTCATCAAAGAATGCGGGCTGTTCAAGCAGCAATTCAACTGATTCAACATTCACATTCTTCGAAATCGCATTCACAATTTTGAATGTTTCCTTTTTTTCAAGGCTTTCCTTGGTGTTAATCAAAACAATTGCCCTGGTGGGGGAGAAATAAAGCGGCGCATTGCCAAATTCGAGTTCCATTGGTTTTGAGAAAAACTTTGCCGAAAAAGCTTCCGCTATCAGAACGCTTCCGGGTTTCATTGCCGGCAGGAAAAATTCAACAGTGCCATTGGAATCAGCTTTTTTTTGCAGATAGCTTTCACTATAGTCAGCGCCCAAAAGCGAGAGCTTGAATAATACGCCAGAAACTCCCCCATCGTTTTCCTGGTCTGTTGCAAAAAATTTGATTTTGCTTTCTGCAAGCGCAACAGGCTTTTCGGGCAACGCAATGATTTTCATGAACCGCTTTTCAAAAGCGTCAAAATATATTGTAAAAACAAAATTGTTCATGTCGTTCGCGCTCGTTCTGAACTGCAGTGCAGCATAGCTTTCCTTTTGCGGCGAAATTGAAAGCATTCCTGAAACGCTTTTTTCCGGTTCAATGGTGCTTGTTTCCACAACGCCTGTTGAATAGTCTGAAAAAGCCTGCTTTTGCGATTCAATCTCGAAACTGCTTATTTTCAAATCGCTCTTTTGCTTTCCACCGGAAGAATTTGAAATTGACAGCGAAAAATTTTCCAGCGCATTGTTTCCAGAGTTTATTATTGTAAAAAAAACATTGTAATCAGCGCCTTTGAACAACTCAAACGGTTCTTCCAAAAATTCTGTGCTTTCAGCATTTTGAACATTCACTACAATGCAAAGCGTGCCATAGCAAGCGCGCTCCGCGCGCTTGAAATACTGCTGCACAATAACTGTTTTTGCGTATAATTCTTGTTTTTCTGCAATTTCCCTTGCCTGCCCAAGCTCGCTGTCCCCTGGGAAACGGTAAAATGCCCTGTTTTCATTCCCCCATGCGCGGTAAAACATTGGCAGCAAGGAATTCAATCTTGCTTTTTCATTAACCCTCAGTTTCAGCGCGACTGCAAACACTCCTGCTTGCGGTTTTTCGATTGTTGCCTCAATCCATTTTGCCGGCAGCACGTTTGTATTTTCCAGAGCCAAATCTGTTTGTTCTGATTTTGGCTCGTTGAATGTCTTTCCGGAAAAAACGCTTGCAATCCCAGTGTTTGCTGCCACAATCTGCAGTTCATCTTCTTCAACGCTTTTTTCGCTGCCGACACGGAAATGCAATCCGGCAACATCAAACGCTTTTCCTTCCGGAACAAGCAGTTCAATCCTGGCAGTGTAATCCTTTCCTGATTCAAGGTCAACTATTCTTTCATTGAATTCGTTGAAAATTCCTTTCAATTCTGCCTTTGGCGCATCGCCCGAGATTTGCTTTAGCATTCTCGCTCGGACAGTAATGAAATCAATCTGGAACAGGTTGAATGATTCAGTGTAATAAGGCAAATATTCCGGGTTTAAAAAAACAAAATATACTCTTTTGTCAGCGCGCGTTGAATAAAATGCATTGCCATTCTGCAATTCAACCGTGTCAATCTTGTTTCCGTCATCAGCAGCATTAAACACAGAAACAGTTGTTCCGGAAATATCTTTTCCTTTTTCATCAACTGCCTTTAGCAGAATGCTTGCAGTGTTCGCGTTGAACCATAAAAAAAACTCTGCCGCCTGCGTGATTTTTGTTTCCTGTTCAGTGCTTTGCGCGCTGTAAGGATATTTTTCCGCAAACACAACGTATTTTCCGCTTTTGACGCCATAAAATTCTGCAAGCCCGTTTTCGTCAGTGATTTTTTCCTCATAAGGCGCGAGAGCAAGCGAATCAGCATAGTGCAAACTGACAACAGCATTTGCAGTGCCGGCATTGTCCGGATCAAAAACAAAAACTCTTATTTTTCCGCTGTTGGATTCATTAGCTTTTTCCAGCGCTATTGTTTTTGTTCCGGCACTCAGTTCAACTGATTCTTCGAATGGCAGATAGCCTTCCGCGGAAACACTTAGAAATAAAAACAGCGCCCGAATAACAGGCAATTTGAATTCTCCTTTTTCGTTTGTTTTCGCGCTTGCAAGCAGGCTGCCCATCAAATCTCGCAATTCAACATTGGCGTTTTCTATTGCACTGCCGTTGTTCAAGTCAACAACCATTCCAATCACAAAGCCTTTAATGTTGTTGGACATGCGCGCCTCAATGATAATTTTTTGGCCTTCATTCAAGTCAAATTCTATTTTTTCAATCATTGCATATTGCAACGCGTTATCTTGCACCAACAATTCATAATGTGCAGGCAGTGCTTCCAGCAAGCCGTGGCCGTGCCCTGTCTGGAAGGTTTGCGCTAAAGAACCGTTCTTCACTAACGAAACGCTCGCATTCATGCTTTCCAGCAGCGCGCTGCTTTCATCAATTAACTTCAAGTCAATAATGCCTTTTTCAAAGCCCTCGAATTCAAGCGCGACAACAGTCAAAGCGTCTGTTATTGAAACGCTTTTCTGCCTGAACTCTGCTGGGCCAGTTACTGTAAGAGTAAGTGTTCCACAGTTTTCCGGCTCAATAAATTCAAGCTCGCCCATCTTGTCGCTTGAAATGTTTTCCTGTCCAGGTTTAACTGCAGCATTGGCGCAGGCAAGCCTTGCCAGGATTATTTTTCCTTTAATGCGCTCTCCGCTTTCGAGAGCAAAAATTATTTTTCTGTCAAAAGTTTTGTTCTTTGCCTGCAAAACAAGGTCAAGCGAAACTCTGTCCGAACCGACAAAAACAGTGTCTTTCAATGAAGAATAACCTTTTGCTACCGCAAAAAACTCAACGCTGGAATCCTTTGGCAATAATGCCTTCGCCACTATTCCAGCGTTGTTTGTCTGCAATGTTTCTGTTTTTCCCGCAAACGACAGTTGCACGCTGCCTTGAATTGCTGTTCCCTGCGCGTTAACGAGGCGCAACCGCAGTTCAGTGCTAGTGCTTTCCAGCAATAGTGGAACAAGGAAGAATGCCGCGATTGCCAGAACAATTATTATCAAGAGCAAAAAGCTTGGAAAAAACCTGTCAATGCGCTCTACAATGCCGCGAATTGGACCCAGTCTCCCGACTATTGAATAATATTTTTCTTCCAGCGACAAATAGAGAGAATTACCTTCTGGCATGCAAAAAAACCATTGTTCTTTTCCGCTAAAAATAGGCAATTCGAATATTTAAAACTAAGTTTGAGTAGCACTTTGCTCTAAAAGTCGTGCTTGCTCCTAAAGTCTAAAACTTGCTCCTAAACCCATTTTTTGGCATCTGTTTTTATATTTGATTTTCTTGATATTTGGCATGGGCGTTTTTAAGATAAAAAATACAGAACTTATTGCAGAAATATCGGGGGAAGCAAAGATTTTTCCTAAATATACGACCCAAATAATCAACTTGGCTAATCAGAATTCTCAAGGAACAAGACCTAAAACAGTAGGGCAATTATCTGATTTGATACAAGAATGCCCGCATAAAGAATACTCAAAATGGAAAGAATGGTATTTGCCTATCTTTGACACTTTTTCTTTGAAAAAAAATATAAGTGTGAACCTCCTTGTAT
>CAYOAS010000019.1:0-14443 GCA_964402015.1 uncultured archaeon
CAATTTCAGTTTTTGCCAGCATAACATAAACTAGTGGCTGTTGCCTTTTTAAGAATTTTTCCTTAATTTTTTTGGCGCTTCTGACAAATTCGGTTGGTGAAACAAAAACCGATTCAACATTTTCAGGAATAATTCGTCACAATGCAGGATATTACAGAGCATTGGCTTAAACAACACAGTTTAGAAAGACCATATGCAACTAAACTGTAACTCTGCAGAAAGTACCACGGAAATTTCCAAATTTGGCCAGAGTCTGCCGCATTCAGAAAGCTAACATTCACTGTTTCACGAAAAAAAGATTGATTAACTAAGGAACATTTTATTGCTGTTTTTCTTTGCTTTCTGAACAGTTTTTTTCCGCAGAAAAGGTTTAAATAGCTTCAAGCAATTGTTTCTTTCCCGGAGCATTTAGAATCCGAAGAATTAAAATATTTTTAGTTAGAATAGTTCAATATTGAAATTGAAGGTTTTTGTATGGAAATAAAGGAAGTAATAAAGCGCGATGGCAGGACTGTTCCTTTTGAAAAGGAAAAAATAGCGAACGCGATTTTCAAGGCAGCAGTTGCTGTCGGAGGGCACAACAGGAAAACATCCGAAGTGCTTGCCGGAAAGGTCGTAAAGCTGGCGGAAAAGCAGTTTGAAGGAAAAACCCCGACAGTGGAACAAATCCAAGACCTTATCGAAAAGACGCTGATTGAAGAAGGCCGTGCAAAAACAGCAAAAGCATTCATTCTCTACAGGGAACAGCGCGCGAAAATCCGCGACATGAAAAACGTTGCGCTTGACATACAAGAAACAATTTCAGATTATTTGGAACAGAGTGACTGGCGCGTGAAAGAAAACAGCAACGAACAATACAGTTTTTCAGGATTGCTGTTATACACTGCAGGCAAGGTAATCGCAAATTATATGCTCAACAAAATTTATACGCCAGACATTTCCGAAGCGCACAAGAAAGGCTATATCCACATTCACGATTTGAGCCACGGAGTAATCGGTTATTGCGCTGGTTGGTCCATCAAAAAACTCTTGGAAAGAGGTTTTGGCGGCGTGCCCAACAAGGTCGAGGCAAAACCCGCAAAGCACTTGGGCGTCGTAGTGCACCAGATGGTGAACTTTATAGGCTGCCTGCAAATGGAGTTTGCTGGAGCACAGGCATTCAGCAGCGTTGACACAATGCTCGCGCCATTCATAAAAACAGACAACCTAAGCTACAAAGAAGTAAAACAAGAAATGCAAAAACTCATTTTTTCATTAAACATTCCGAGCAGATGGGGAAGTCAGTACCCATTTTCGAATTTGACATTTGATTTGGTTGTTCCGGAAGACTTGAAGAACGAGAAGGCTGTTGTCGGCGGAAAAGAAATGGATTTCACTTACGGCGATTGCCAAAAAGAAATTGACATGATAAACAAGGGATTCATTGAAGTAATGCTCGAAGGAGACGCAAAAGGAGCAATATTTACATTTCCGATTCCAACATATAATTTAACAAAGGAATTTGACTGGGATTCGGAAATATCAAACCTTTTGTTTGAAATGACTGCAAAATATGGCACGCCATATTTCCAGAATTATATTGGCAGCGGATTGAACCCTAGAAGCCTAAGGGCAATGTGCTGCAGGCTCAGCATGAACCTGACAGAGCTCGTGCAAAGGCCAGGGCATACCTTTGCAATGGGAGACGCAACTGGCAGCATTGGCGTTGTCACGCTCAACCTTAACCGCTTGGGCTACGAATCAAGAAACAATGATGAATTCTTTGCAAAAATAAAATATTACATGACGCTTGCAAAAGAATCACTGGAAACAAAACGCAAAATAATAAACAACAACCTCAAAAACGGATTGATGCCATACACGCGCGTATACCTTGGCACTTTCAGGAACCATTTTTCAACAATAGGATTGTGCGGAATGAACGAAGCGTGCCTAAACCTTCTTGGCGAAGGCATACTGAGCAAGGAAGGAAAACAATTGACTATTGAAACGCTCACAGTAATGCGAGAACTTACAAGGCAATTCCAAATAGAAACAGGAAACCTTTACAATCTTGAGGCAACGCCAGCAGAAGGCGCATCATACAGGCTTGCAAAACTTGACAAGGAAATGTATCCAGACATAATCACTGCAGGAAAGCAAGCGCCATACCTTACAAACAGCACGCAGATTCCAGTGAACGCAACAGATGACATAATAGAAGCATTGGAACACCAGAATGACATTCAGCCGCTTTACACCGGCGGAACAGTGTTCCATACTTTTTTGGGAGAGCGCATGGCAAGCGGAGAAGCAGCAAAAAAATTAGTGAAAAAGATTGCTTTCAACACGCGCATTCCATATTTTACGCTTACTCCAACATTCAGCCTTTGCCCAGAACACGGTTATGTTGCGGGCGAACACTTCAATTGCCCGAAGGCAAAAGAAGCAAAAGCAATTGAGGCAAGACAGATTTGAATATTGAAAAAAAATTTTTTTGGAAAAAGGTGAATAAAATGGAAGAAGAAAAATGCGGATTAGAATGCCAGGTTTACAGCAGGGTTGTGGGCTATTTCAGGCCAGTGCAAAACTGGAACAACGGAAAGCGCGAGGAATTCCGCGAAAGGCTTGAATTCAATGAAAAAAAAGCGCTGGAAAAAGAACTGCCAAACCTGACAAAAAAAGCAGAATGCGAATGCGCTGCAGTGCAACAATAAAACAAGCACCTTTGAAGCGCCTTGTTTAAATTCCTTTTTTTCCAAGTTCTGTAACAAAACAAGAAGAATTTAAACCCTTTTGGGCAAATATATCACAACAAGAACGAAATAAAGTAACCTTTATATAGCAAAAACACCAAGTAGGTATGACACATGGCGGAAACTTCTTTTGTGGGATTCGAGGAAGGCGACATCAAACAGATACTGAAAAGCCTAAAGATAGCTGTAGCTAACAAAGGAGTTAAGGAATACATAGTCGATGATTCAAATGAAATAATAAAATGCCATGTTTGCGAGGAAAAACTTACTCCTGAAAATTTGGGCAACATTATCAAAGGCTCAAAAATTTTGCTGTGCGATAATCCGGCTTGTTTCAGCGGCTACTTGGTTGAAAAGAAACTTTAACGTTTATGCCTCCAGTCATTGATGAGCTAAAGAAGCGTTTCCCAAAGAACATAAAAGTTGGTGTCAACCCTTCTTTTGAAACAGAGAATGCCGAAATAAATTTGGGCACAGAAAACAAAGTGACAATAGAAAAAATTGTCATTAACTATTTTGGCGACAAACTAACTCCCAAGCAAATAATTGACAGTTTTTCGCAAGGCCAAATCATAACAAGAAGTGATTTGCTTCTTCCAGATATCGAACAAACAGCAACCGCATTAACAAAAAGCCAATTATTGAAATTCTACAAGCAATTTTTAGGTACAAAAGATCTTGCTGTCCTTAATGATAGCTTGAGCATAATTGATTTGGAAGACAACGGACTTAATGATGAGGCAAAGGAAAGGCACAAAAAATTATGCTTTGCTTTCAAGGATAGAGGGGCTGCAATCTATAATTTTGCAAGGTCGGGGCTTTTTGAAGCCGAGATAAAAGAAAGGCTGGAAAAAATAATTGAAGATAACAGTGGCATAACTACAAAAGCAATTGACGAATTTAATAACTATTTTGAAGGACTTATTCAGAGGCATCCAACAAACATTTATGTTGGAATTTTTATGAATGAATCAGAACTGCTTGATGGAGTCCAGTACCGATTGGAACTGTTGAAAGAAAACGAAATAAGCATAATCAAGATTTACTGCCGTGAACCGCAATGGAAGATTGTGGAAACAGTTTGCAAGAAAATTGAAGGGGCTTTCAAAATAGAAATTAAGGACTACTATTTTGGAAAGAACAAAGCTTACACTTGTTATTTGACATTAAAACCACAAGCAAAAGAACCAAGCTAACCAGTTCTGTAAATTGAAAGGTGGAGATTTTTTTGGCAATAAAGCACTATTTGTTTTTTTCACAATTATCCTGCACAAAATGCTCTGGCGTAAGAGAATTCTTGAAAACAGCAGGCATTGAAGGAAAAGAAATTGACGCAACAGAAGACGCTGGCTTTGAAGAAGCAAGAAAATTCAAGGTAATGGCAACGCCAACAACAATATTGTTCGACGAAAACGACAATGAAATTGGAAGAGTAATTGACTTGGAAGAACTAAAAGAGTTACTCAAAAGCCAAAAATGAAAAGCTGGTTTTATGGCAAAGATGACTCCCTCAAAGGAAAAAATGCGTTTGGCACATAAAGTCGCGGCGGAATTGCAAAAGCAAATGGGACCCAATTTGAAAGCGGTTTTTGTTTATGGAAGTGTCGCGGCAAACATGGCAACACCAGAAGCCGACATTGATGTGTTGGTTGTGTGCAGAAACTGCAAAGGGACGCAAACTGCAATAAAAACTATCCGAGCCAAGCCGCTCACACTAAAACAACTAACAAACGAAATACACATGTTTCCACTTGAAGATGGATATTTTGCAGACGTGAGATGTATGCACAACTCAAAGTTAGGAAAAATCCTCCTTGGGGGGGCAATCCCCATTTTTGGAAAAGAGTACGCTATGCAACATCAAGGTTCTTGGAATTTCCCAAACGCCAAAACAATAAAAAAGAAGTATTTTATAAAATACAAACAATCTTTTCTAGGTCAAATTGTAACTGGAACCGAAAGGATTGGCTTCAAACGCAGGAAAAGCGCGCGCATTCCGCACTTTAAAAGGAAGTAATTGCATGGAAATAAAAGGCCTGCAAAAAACAACGCTGATAGATTATCCCGACAAGGTCGCGTGCATTGTTTTTTTGCCGCACTGCAATTTTAATTGCGGTTATTGCTTCAACAGGCAACTGGTGAAAGAGCCCGAAAAACTGCCAACAATTTCCGAAGAAGAATTTTTTGATTTTTTGGAAAAAAGAAAAAAATGGTTAGATGCTGTTGTTGTTTCGGGTGGCGAGCCAACGCTGCAAAAAGAACTGCCGGAATTCATCCGCAAAATAAAGCAAAAAGGCTTTTTAGTAAAGCTTGACACCAACGGCAGCAATCCCGAAATGCTTGAACAATTGCTGAAAGAAAAACTGCTTGATTTTGTTGCAATGGACATCAAAACCAGTTTGGCAAATTATGAAAAAGCAACAAACTGCAAAATTGATTTGGAAAAAATCAGGAAAAGCGCTGAACTGATAATGCGGCTTGCGCCAGATTACGAGTTCCGCAGCACAATATTGCCAAGATACTTTTCAAAAGAAGATGCGCGCAAAATCGGAGAATGGCTGGACGGAGCAAACAAGATAGCGTTGCAGCAGTTCCGCGCGGAAGCGGATTTAATAGACGCGGAATTCAAGAAGGAAAAAAAATATTCAGAAAAAGAAATCAAAGAAATCGCAACCATTCTCGAAAAATTCTTCAAGAAAGTTGAAGTGCGCGCGTGAAAAAGCGAGAGGCAAAATTTAAAACAACTTGGAAGTTATTTAATTATTCAACGAGTGATTTTATGCTGCATAAATTGCCAAGAAAAGAACCAATAAAGAGAATGGCAAGAATGCCCAAAAAGGAAGAAGAAATCATTGACCGAAAATTCAATTTAATTCATGCATTTCATTCTAAAATAATTGAAATAGATGGACTGCCTGAACCAAAAAGCCCATTGCGCAGAGATCTTTGGAAATTAGAACAGCAAGGCAAAGAGCCAAATCAACATTTGGCTTTGAAAGCCTTTTTGGAAAAAAAAGGCATGAATGAAAATTGGCGCTCTGCAACCATGTACCAAGCTTTCAAAATTGGACGCCAAGCTTTAGTTGAAGCCGCAAACCAGCCACCGACAATAGCCATTGGCAGAAGCGACGCGGCACGGATTTTAAAAAAAATGCGGAGTTTTTTTGAAGCAATCAAAGAAGCTAAAAGCAAGGGCATCACGTAAAGTTAAAAAACCACCGCACCAAAAAATCTTTTTCTTTGCAAAAAAAAGGCGAGCAAATGAAAAAAATTAGCAAGTCAATGACTTTTCAGGAATTGCTGGAAAAATGCCCTGAAGCAATGCCAATAATTGCTGCGCGGGGCCTGCATTGTTTGGGCTGTAGCGGCGCATTGTTCGAAAGCATTGAACAGGGAAGCAAAATGCACGGCTTGAAAGACAAGGAAATAGACGAAATGATTGGAGAAATAAACAATACAATAGCAAAAAAGCCGCAAAAACAGAAAAACAGGCAAAAAAAACCAAAGGAAAGAAATAAATAAACCCTTGCGCAATTAACTATTTTTCCAATCACAAAAAAAGAAAGGAGTTGTTTTTTTGAGTGAAAGGCCTTGGATTGACTATAAAAAATGCAAAACGTGCAAGAACTGCATTGATGTTTGCCCCGTGGGGGTTTTTGCAAGCGAAAAAAACAAGATTGTTGTAAAAAAGCCAGAAGAATGCATCCAATGCAGGGCATGCGAAGTAAGCTGCCCAAACAAGGCAATCAAAATAGCGGAAAAAGCATAAAGCATTTAACCTGATTCTCCAAGCTTTCCTTCATGGACTGCCCAAAATGCGGAACGCGAATGATGGAAATTGGCCTGGCACAGCTTTCTGGAACAAATGTTTTTGTTAGTTTAGAGTGCCCGGCTTGCCATTACAGAATGCAACAGAAAAAATAACGCGCCTTGCTTTTGGAAAACACGCACGTGAAAACATAAAATTTTAATCCAATCCATTCTAATTCTTTCGATGAATAAATTGAAAGTTCTTGTCATTGGCTCTGGCGGCAGAGAACATGTGATTTGCTGGAAGCTCGCACAAAGCAAAAAAATTTCAAAGCTCTATTGCGCTCCCGGAAATGCTGGCACTGCAAAAATTGCGGAAAATGTTCCGATAGGCGCTGAAGAAATAAATGCCCTTGCGGATTTTGCTACAGAAAAGAAAATAGATTTTACGGCAGTTGGTCCGGAAACAGCGCTCGTGAACGGCGTTGTGGATGAATTCGAAAAGCGTGGTTTGACAATTTTTGGCCCGAGCAAACAAGCGGCAATTATTGAAGGCAGCAAGATTTTCACGCGGGATTTGCTTAAGAAATATGGAATTCCTTCCGCTGAATTCGCTGTTTTTTCAGATGCAGAAAAAGCTTTGGATTTTTTGCATGATAAAGGAGCGCCGATTGTTGCAAAAGCCGATGGGCTTGCAGCAGGAAAGGGGGCAATAGTTTGCCAGACAATTGAAGAAGCAGAAAACGCAATAAACAAAATTTTGGTGGAAAAAGCGTTTGGCGAAGCTGGAAACAAAATGTTGCTTGAAGAATTCTTGCAAGGCGAAGAAGCTTCGTTTTTTGCTTTTTCCGACGGAACAACAATAAAAACAATGCCAAGTTCGCAAGACCACAAACGAGTTTTTGACAATAATATTGGCTTAAATACTGGCGGCATGGGCGCTTATAGTCCTGCTCCTATACTGACAAAAGAACTTGAAAAAAAAGCAATTGAAACAATAATGCAGCCAACAATTGACGCAATGAAAAAAGAAGGGCGGGAATTCAAGGGAATTTTGTATGCTGGCTTAATGATTACAAAGCAAGGCCCAAAAGTGGTTGAATTCAATTGCCGTTTCGGAGACCCGGAAACACAAGTGATTTTGCCCCGCCTGAAAAGCGATTTGCTGCCAATACTGCAAAGCTGCATCGATGGAACGCTGGAAAAGCAAGAAATAAAATGGAAAAAAAAGGCTTGCACTTGCGTTGTAATGGCTTCCGGCGGCTATCCAGAACACTACGAAAAAGGCAAGGAAATTTTTGGCTTGGAAAAAGCCGCAAAATCAAAAGACACTGTTATTTTCCATGCGGGAACAAAAATGGAAAACAAAAAAGTGCTTACAAACGGCGGGCGCGTTCTTGGGGTAACCGCGCTCGGAAAAACAATAAAGGAAAGTATTGACAAAGCATACGCGGCAGTGGCAAAAATTTCTTTTGAAAAAATGCATTACCGCAAAGACATTGGCTACCGCGCGCTGCAGAAGGGCAACTGATTTCGATGAAGGAAGCAATCAGGAAAAAACACTTAAAAAAAAGAAAACAAATTTCAAAAGAATCGCTTGAACAAAAAAGCAAAAAAATTGCCGAACAGCTTTTTTGCACGGAAGAGTTCAATAGCGCGAAAACAATAATGGTTTTTGTTCCAATAAAAAACGAGCCTGAAACTCGCAGCATTATTGAAAAAGCGTGGCAACAGAACAAACGGGTCTGCGTTCCCCTAACGGATTTTTCCAGCAATGAAATTTTTCCAATAGAAATAAACGATTTTTCCGAATTGGAAGAAAAAAAATTTGGCTTGCTTGAACCAAAAAACACAGTGAAAAAAATTGATGCAAGCGAAATAGATTTGGTGTTAGTGCCTGGCATTGCATTCGACAAAAAAGGAAACCGCGTTGGGTATGGAAAGGGCTTTTTCGACAGGTTTCTGGAAAAAACAAATTGTTGCACGATTGGCTTGTGCTTTGAACAGCACTTGGAAAAAAAATTGCCGGTGGAACCGCATGACAAAAGAGTAAAAAAAATAATCACGGAAAAGCGCGTGTTAGAGTGCTAAGGAAAAACTTTGACTTTGTTTCCCTCAACTTTTAATTTGCCCTGCTGGAACAATTTTATTGCGCGCAAAATGACTTCCTGCTCCGCAGCCTGGACTTTTTCTTTCAAGGAATCAACTGTCTCGTTTTCCAAAATTTCAACTGTTTTCTGCGCAATAATCGGGCCGCCGTCCGGCTCTTCTGTTACAAAAAAAAGGCTGCAGCCGGAAACCTTGCAGCCTGTATCAAGCACTTCCTGGTGCACGTTCCTGTCCCAGCCCTTGAAAGAAGGCAAAAGAGAGGGATGAATGTTTACAGCCTTGTTTTTGAAAGCTTCTAAAAGAGGCTTTGTAATGAATTTATTGTAACCTATGAGTAACAGGAATTCAACCTTGCGTTCATTCAACAATTTCACTAACTGTGAGTCGTAAGCTTCTTTTGACGCAAACTGTTTCGGGTCCAAAAAAATTGCTTCAATGCCGTGCTTTTTTGCCCGTTCCAAGGCAAACGCGTCCTGCTTGTTTGAAATAACACAGGCGATTTTTGCATCGAGCTTTCCCAATTCTATTGCATCAATTATTGCCTGCAAGTCAGTGCCGCGAGTTGAAGCAAGAACTCCTAAAACAATTTTTTTCATTCAATCAACCCCGCATTGTTTTTTGCAGGCAATAACAGTATTTTCCATCAGGCAAGCGACAGTCATTGGGCCAACGCCGCCTGGAACCGGCGTAATGAAACCAGCCAGCTGTTTTGCCTCTTCAAAATCAACGTCGCCAAACGCCTTTCCGTTTTCCAAAAAAATTCCCGCGTCAATCACTATTGCGCCTTTTTTTATGCCGGTTTTCTTTATCAAGCTTTTTTTTCCCACTGCAGTAATTAGAATTTCCGCACGCTTTGTTTCTGCTTCAAGGTTTTTTGTAAATTTGTGGCAAACACTGACACTGGCATTGCGGTTCAGCAACAGCAGTGCCAAAGGCTTCCCCACAATAATGCTGTGGTTTACAATGCAGCAGTTTTTTCCCTCAATCGGAATTCCTGTTGATTCAACCAGCTTTATTATTCCTTTTGGCGTGCAGCTGACCAATTCCTCAATTCCCAAAGCAAGCTTTCCCAAGTTTGTTGCAGTAAAACCGTCAACGTCTTTTTCTGGCAGGATAGAGTTGATTATTCTTGCAGAATCAAGGTGCCGCGGCAAGGGCAATTGCACCAAAACTCCGTGAATGCTTGCATCTGAATTCAATTCGCGTATTTTTTCCAGCAAAACCTCTTCCACAATGTTTTCATCAAGCGTTATTTTTTTTGATTTGATGCCAACAACATTGCAGGCTGCCTCTTTTTTTTCAACATACAATAGCGAGGCAGGATTCTCTCCAACAAGCAAAACCGCAAGGCACGGCTCGATTTTTTTTGCTTTCAGCCTTGCAACAGCTTCTTTTGCCTGCACAAGAATGCTTTCAGCCAGCTTTTTTCCATCAATTATTTTTGCAGGCATAAAACCATTTCTCTCAACTATAAAACGGAAATTGCTTGCAAAATTCTTTTACTTCCGTTTTTATTTTTGCAAGCTTTGCCTCGTTGTCTGCATTGTCCAGTGCCTTTGCAATAAAGACTGCTATTTCTTTCATTTCTTTTTCTTTCATGCCGCGCGTTGTAATTACTGGTGTTCCAATCCTTATCCCAGAAGGGTCCCAGGGCGAGCGGGAATCAAAAGGAATAGTGTTTTTGTTGCAGTATATTCCTGCTAATTCCAAAGCGTGCTCGGCTTGCTTGCCAGTAATGTTTTTGCTTTTGAAAACATCAACCAGCATCAAATGGTTATCAGTGCCATTGCTTACAAGGCGCAGGCCAAGCGCCATTAATTCTTCAGCCAGTGCCTTTGCATTTTTTACTATTTGTTTTGCATACTCCTTGAATTCTGGTTCCATTGCCTCTTTGAATGCAACTGCTTTTGCAGCAATAATGTGCTCGTGCGGTCCGCCCTGCAAGCCGGGAAAAACAGCTTTGTCAATGCGCTCTGCAAAATCTTTTTTGCACATTATTGCAGCGCCGCGCGGACCGCGCAGGGTTTTGTGCGTTGTCGTTGTAACAATATCAAAAAATGGAACTGGGTTTTCGTGCACGCCTGCAACGCATAATCCAGCGATGTGCGCAATGTCTGCCATGCAGACAGCGCCGACAGCATCAGCAATTTCTCTGAATGCCTTGAAATCAATTGCGCGCGGATACGCGGTATAACCGCTTAGAATCAATTTTGGCTTTGTTTCCATTGCCTGTTTTTTTATTGCGTCATAATCAAGGGTTTCTGTTTCTTTGTCAACGCCGTATTGAACGCACTTGTATAATTTGCCGGAAAAATTTACCGGGTGCCCGTGCGTCAAATGGCCGCCTTCAGTCAATTTCATTCCCATGAAAGTGTCGCCAGGATTCATTACTGCAAAATATGCCGCCATGTTTGCCGGACTGCCGGACAATGGCTGGACATTCGCGTGCTCTGCATTAAACAATTTTTTTAATCGTTCGATTGCAAGGTTTTCCATTATGTCAATGAACTCGTTGCCGCCATAATAGCGCTTTCCAGGATAGCCCTCGCTATACTTGTTTGTTGCAACGCTTGCCATTGCCTCCAAAACGCTCTGGCTAACCAAATTTTCGCTGGGAATTAATTCTATGCCTTCCATTTGGCGCTGCTTTTCTGCAAGAATTGCCTTGTATATTTCAGGGTCATGTTTCTTCAAAAAAGAAAGATGCATGCTGTAACGCGCTTTCATATTCTCACACAAGAAAGTGCTAAAAATAGGGGGAGAAACAATAAAAAAAGGTTTGTTGCAGATTTTTAGTGGAAAAAACTTAAAAAGAAAAATAATAATTGGGAATCAGCTAAAACAAGCAATAGCAGAAATACTGGTTTTTATGATTAAGAGAAAAGAAAGGGTAAGAAGCCCGAATTACAGGCAAATAAGGGCTGCCAGAACGTTTAGACAACTGAAAAAAAGAGCTGCAAAACTTAGAAGGGATATAAACAAAAAATCTTTTGAAGCAAGAAAAAAAAAGCAAAAGCGGGAACTGGAAATTAAAACTGCAAGAATCAGAGCATTGGCTGGCTCAAAGAAAACCCCGCCAGTATGTGCTAAGAGGCCAGTTCTTAAAATATTGCTTGAAAAGCTCTCTGCAAAGAAAAGGCTCACAAGGCAATGGGCGAATATAGCAAGAGAACTCTTAACAAACGGATTAATGGAATTGAACGCGAAAAGTGATTTAAGGCAGGTAATGTTCAATGCACTCAACCGCATTAACCCAAGAGCCGCTGAATTTTTTAGAACAAATAAACAAATATACCTGCCAAAAGGAGAAATGCCACTGCAGGAACGCCTGAAAAGAGCTACAACAAAAGAAAGGCACCTAATAACTGTTAGTGTACAAAGAGGGAAAATCGTGCAAAAAGTGAGGGCAGTCAAAAGGCCAGGCAAACCAGTGAAATACAAAAAGCTTGCTGATGGGAGGATTGTAATAGAACAAAAACATGAAAAGAGTGAATTCAGGTTTTAGAGAAACCAGCAACAACCACTAAAGCAAAGCTATTTCTCATTGGAATCCTGGCGTTGATTTAAGAACATAATTTTTTTCAATGCTGAGAACGCCAGTTTTTACTTTTGCTTCAATGAAAGCAAGCAAATTGTTGAATGCAATGAAAGAAACGCTTATGCCCAATGCAAACAGCACGCGCTCCATTGCTGTTACTGGAATAAGCATTGTCCATTGCGCTGCAGTCATTGGCACTGTCCAGACCCAAATTATTGTTCCAATGGCGTGCGCAGTGAATGTTGCTCCAAGCGAACGCAAAAAAAGGTTCTTTCGCACAAGAATTGCAATAACAGGAATTGTCCAGAACAACGCATAATACCATGCTTGCCTTGCAACAGGATGCAGGTTGAACAAAACAATGCAAATAATTGGAATTACAATGCTTGCGTCGCGGAAACTTTTCTTTTTTGCAAAAACAGCAAAATAGAATGCTGCAAAAAGCATTGGCAACAAGCGCAAAACGTTTATTGGCTCTATTGCCTTGCCGGAAACAAAAAAATCAATTAGTTCAGCCAAAAAAACGCTTGCAATTCCAACAACAGGGCCAAGGAAAGAACCCGCAACCGGGCCAAAAAACTGGAAAAAATTAAAATACTGCGAATTGCTTCCAACCACTTGCGAAAAATTAATGCGCGAAGCAAACAAAGCAATCAAAGAAAACAAAAACAGGAAAAGAATTTTTCTGAAAGAAAGCTTAAAATTCATCAAGAACCCCTGAAAAACAATACTAATAAACTCTCCCAAAAGCATTTTAAAAAGTTCTGCAACAGCCAGTCATTTTTGCAAAAACCACAATTGCATTGCTTCCCCCGCAACAAAGCAACTTCCTGCAACCAAAACAATGCCGCGCTTGCCCGCAAGTTCAATTGCTTTTTTGACCGCACCATTTACATTTAAAACAATCAAAACTTCTTTGCCACGCGTTTCAAATTCTTTTTTTATTTTGCCAGCAGGCATTGCGCGAAAGCTTGCCTCTGTTGCAATAACGCTATAAGCAATTTTTGAAATGTTTGCTGCAATGCCGCAAATGTTTTTGTCGCTGCTCGCGCCAATAACGAGGATTGCTTTTTTGCGCGGAAAAAATTCTTTGAACGCGCTCACAAAAGCGCGCGCTGATTCCGGCGTGTGGCAGCAATCCAAAACAACAATAGGATTGCGCTGCATGATTTCAAAGCGCGCTGGCCATTGCACTGTTGCGAGACCATGAACAATTGCTTTTTTGTTTATTGCAATTCCCTGGGATTGCAGTTCTTTTATTGCAGCAATTGCAAGCGCTGCATTGAGGCGCTGGAAAGAACCAAGCAAACCAATTTTTCCTTCGAACGGTTTTTTTACAACAAATAGCTGCGCGTTTTTTTTCCGGCAGGTTTTCTTGAAAAATTTTAGAACATTTTTTTTCCGTTCAGAAGTGATTAGCGGAACGCCTTTCTTTATTATTCCGGCTTTTTCAAAAGCGATTTTTGCAATTGAATTGCCTAAATAACGCGCGTGCTCTTTCTCAATGTTTGTTATTATGCAAACCCGCGGCGCCAAAACATTTGTTGCATCCAAGCGCCCGCCCATGCCGACTTCAACAACAGCAAAATCAACGCACTCATCAGCAAAGTATTTGAAAGCAAGCACTGTAATGAATTCAAAATGCGTCAATGGAATCCTTTGTTTTTCCATTGTTTTTTTCAATTCTGAAATTAGTTTGACGAGCTTTTTGCCGGAAATCTTTTTTCCGTTGATTTGAATGCGCTCGTTGAAGCGCACCAAATGCGGCGAAGTGTACAATGCGGTTTTATAGCCCGCTTGCTGTAAAATGCTTGCAATCATTGCTGCAGTGCTGCCCTTGCCCTTGCTGCCCGCAATAAGAACGGAATGAAAACTGTCCTGCGGATTGCCCAAAAGGCGCAAAAAACAACGAATTCTCTTCAGGCCAAAAACAGTGCCTTTTTTTTCCAGTTCTGCCAGGAAAGAAAAAGCTTCTCGGGAGCGCATTAAGGAACAATTGCACGGCATTGTTTAAAAATTATCGAAAAGTAATTTCTAAGAGGATAACAAAAAAACCAATCTAAATTCGACAATTGCCGATAATAAGCCTTTTATATTTGTTTTGCATTATAATTACTTTACTTCAACAACCCACGTAGGGAGTTGAAGTAAAATATTACTTTAAGAGAATTCTTTTATTGGATAATCTGCTTTTTTCAGTTTTTTTATTACAGCATTGCCTTTGTCCCCGAATGAAACGATATAATCCCCTTCTTTTACACCAGTCCAATCTGATTTTTCGGTTGTAGACCGAAAAGCGTAAGTAGAAGTT
>CAYOAS010000020.1:0-13284 GCA_964402015.1 uncultured archaeon
ATATGGCAAAAGAAATGAAAGTGCCAATTATTGGTCTAGTGGAAAATATGGGTTATATTAAATGTCCAAACTGCAATGAAACAATTTTTCCTTTTGGAAAATCCGAAAACGAAAAAGAAGCAGGAAAGCTGGGGTTAAAAACAATCGGCGAATTGCCAATAGACAATAAAATCAGCAATCTTTCCGATAAAGGAGAAATTTTTGAATACAAAGACTGTTCTGTTGAAGAAATAGTAAAGAAAATAGAAAAATTTTTGGAGGACTGCAAATGAAAATTGTTATTCCAACCGATGGAAAGAACGGCATTGAAGATACAGTAGCAGAGCATTTTGGCAGGTGCAACACCTATACTTTTTTGGATGAAAAAGGAAAAGTGTTAGAAATAATTGATAACACTAGCGAGCACATGGGTGGAACTGGTTTGCCGCCGGAATTAATGAAAGCGCACTGTGCGGATGTTTTGTTGTGTAGGGGTCTTGGTCCAAGAGCGTTAGAATTGTGTGCTGAGTTTAAAATAATTGTTTATGTTTGCGAAGCAGACAAAGTGAAGGAACTTTTTGCCAAATGGAAAAATAATGAAATAAAAATAGCGGGTTCTGAAAATGTTTGCGAGGAACACAAATTATGAAAATTACAATACTTTACAATAATAAAGCAAATGCGGGTTTAAGGTCAGGGTGGGGTTTTTCCTGTTTGATTGAAGGAGACCGCAAAAAGATTTTGTTCGATACTGGTTGCAATGGCCCGGATTTGTTATATAATATAAAAAAATTAGGATACTCCGTTGGACATATTGACATACTTGTTATGTCACACCAGCATTGGGATCATATTGGTGGTTTGTTTGAGGTATTGGATTTAAATCATAAAGTAGAGGTTTTTGTGCTTAAATCTTTTTCTGAAAATTTAAAAAACGAAATAGAAAAAAAAGCCAGACTGCGAGAAGTTGAGGATGCGCAAAAGATAACTGAAAACATATATTCGACTGGGTTGATAAAGAACAATCCTGATGAGCAATCATTAATGCTGAAAACAACTAAAGGAATTATAGTTATTGCCGGGTGCTCTCACCCTGGCATTGATAAAATATTACGGATAGCCAAAAGGCAGGGAAAAATATGCGCTATAATTGGCGGGCTTCATGACTTTTCTGATTTTGGTGTTTTGAATGGCATTAAAATAATCGGGGCGTGTCATTGCACCAAACATATTGGTGAAATCAAAAAGCGTTTTCCGAAACAGTTTAAAGAAATAAAAGCAGGCATGGTCATAGAATGAAAGGAATTTATATTTTGTTAATAAAAGTTAGCAAAGATATGCAGCTAAAAATAGGTGCTTTGGGAAAAGTAAAATTTGAAAACGGATTGTATGCGTATGTTGGTTCTGCCCAAAATAACCTGGAAAAGCGAATCAAAAGGCATTTGTCAAAGAACAAAAAGTGCTTTTGGCATATTGATTATTTGCTTGGCAACAAATCTACAAAAGTTTTGAAAGCATTTTATAAAAAAGCGGGAAAAGTAGAAGAATGCAAGATTGCAAAAAAACTTTGCAGAACCAGCAAGACAGTTTTTCATTTTGGTTGTTCTGACTGCAATTGCAAAGCACATTTTTTTAAAATAAAAAACGTTAGCGTTATTTCTGGGTTGGGTGTGAAAGAGGTATGAAAATTGCTGTTACTGGTGGAAAGGGCGGAACTGGAAAATCAATGGTTGCGACTTCTCTGGCTGTCGAGTTTGCAACAAATCAAAAAACAATGCTTGTTGATGCTGATGCTGAATGCCCCAATGACCATTTGCTGCTTTCAATAAAAAGAAAAAAAGATTCGATTGTTTTCCAGCCAATTCCAAAATGGAATTTTGAAAAATGCTCAAAATGTGGAAAATGCGCTTTAGTCTGCAAGCAAAACGCAATTGCTTTTGTTAAAGGAAAATATCCTGCTTTTGTAAAAGACGTTTGCATTGGCTGCAAAGCCTGCATTGTAGCTTGTCAAGAAAAAGCAATAACTGAAACAAAAAAAGAAATTGGAAGAATTTTTGTCGGAAAAAACTATGGTGTGAATCTTGTTTCATCAGAACTAAAAATTGGAGAATTGTCTTCTGGAGAAGTTGTTGCAGAAGTCAGAAAGCGCTCTGAAAAAATAAACGAAAAAATGAACGCAAAAACAATTTTGATAGATTCTTCCGCAGGCATTGGCTGTCCTGTAATCGCTTCACTGGCAGGAACAGATTACATTGTGGCAGTAACCGAACCGACTCCCTCTGCTTTGCATGATTTGAAAAGAGTTTTGTTTTTGGCAGAGCATTTCAGAATAAAACGGGGAATTGTAATAAACAAGTTTGATTTGAATAAAAAATTTTGTTCAAAGATAGAACAGTTTGCAGTAAAAGAAAACATTCCAGTTATTGGAAAAATTCCTTACAGGAAAGACTTTGTTGACTCGACAATAAAAATGAAGCCAGTAATTGAAATAAATCCAGAATACAATAAAACGTTTAAGGAAATAATTAAAAAAATAGAAAAATAGTAAAAAATAAGAAGGTGGGTCAATGATTGAAGGAACAAAGCTAAAGCAGTTAAAGCAAATAAAAGACGATCGCGGTTATTTAATGGAAATGATGCGTTCCGACTGGACAGAATTCAAAGAAACTGGAAAGTTTGGGCAGTGTTATATGACTGTCTGCAATCCTAATGTCGCAAAGGCTTGGCATTACCACAAAAAACAATTTGACAGGTTCATTGTTGTTAAGGGAATGGCACGAATTGCATTGTTTGACTTGCGTGCAGGCTCTAAAACAAAAGGCGAACTGAACGAGTTTGTTTTAGGTGAAGGAAATCCAGCTTTATTGATTATTCCAATAGGCGTTGCGCATGGTTTTACTTCTGCAACAAGCGAGCCAGTGCACATTGTTAATATTCCAACAAAGCTTTATAATTACAAAAAACCCGACGAGTTCAGAATTCCCTTTAACTCAAAAGAAATTCCTTATGATTGGAAATGCGAAAAAGGCGGGTAAAAATATTAAACAGTAAGGAATTGGTGTTATGATTTCAGAAATAGGTGATGCAGCGCAGGTCTTTTTTCAAAGCAATTTTAATAAGGCTCTTTTTGTTTTGCTTTTATTGCTTGGAATTGGATTGTTTTTTTTATCCTCACCGCCAGCACAGGAACAGGAAGGCAGTTCTTTCGTTCACTTTTTTTATTTACCAACCTGTCCTGTTTGTCATGAACAAATGCAAGAACTGAATCAGCTTTTAGAGCAAAAATACGGAATAAAAATTATTTCTCATGATGTTTCAAGCCAGAAAGGCAGTGAATTGTTTGGAAAAATTTGTTCAGAAAAAGGATTGCCTGGTTTAGTGCCAACAACGCTTGTTGGGGACAGAATCTTCATTGGATTTGATGAAACAACTGGAAAATCAATTGAGTCTGCTGTGAATGATTGTTTGCAGGGAAATTGTACTGACCCATTGACTGGACAAACTTGCGGAAAAAGAGAAACAAGCCTTTTTGTCGATATTCTTTTTTTTGGGACTATTGATGCGCGCTCTTTTTCCTTGCCTGTGCTTGCAATTGTCTTGGGGCTTGTAGACGGGTTTAATCCTTGTGCAATGTGGATTTTGGTTTATTTGATTGCATTGGTAATGCGGTTGAATGACAAAAAGAAAGTCTGGCTGATTGTTGGTTCTTTTGTCCTGGCATCAGGAATACTTTATTTTCTTTTTATGACTGCCTGGCTGAATGCTTTCCTGCTGGTTGGATATACCAAAATTGTTACTTTGTTGATTGGGTTGGTTGCTTTAGGCGGGGGAGTTTTGAGCATAAAAGGATACTTGCAATCGCGTGGAAAATCAACTGGTTGCAAGATAGTTAATCCAAAGCAAAAGAGAAAAACAATGGAAAAAATACAGGAAATTGTTTCAAAACCAACAACTCTTGCAACCATTGTTGCAATAATTATTTTGGCTTTTGCAGTAAACTCTATTGAATTTGTTTGCTCTTCAGCAATTCCTGCAATCTTTACTCAAGTTCTTGCAATAAGCGGTTTGGAATGGTGGGAACGATATGCTTACATCGCATTATACGATTTTTTCTTCATGCTAGATGACATAATAATATTCAGCCTAGCAGCAATTACAGTCAACAGCAGCTTTGGAGAAAAATACGAAAAATACTGCAAAATAATCGGTGGAATAGTGCTACTAGCGCTTGGGCTACTGTTGCTCTTTGCCCCACAATTATTACGATAAAAAACAAATCTTAATTAACAATTTAGTACTATAATTATTTTGTATAAAAAATTCACCCGAACTCGTTTGAGCGTTTCGGTGAAAGTTCTTGTTTTTTGTTTTGCAGTTTCCCCAGAACTATTCCGCTACTGGAAAAAAAGATAAGCAAATTCTAAAAAGAAACAAAAATGGCAATAATCAGCTTGTTTTGCAGAACAGCAAGTTTTATTAATACCTACAGCATTATATAGTGCTATATGCCGTACAGAATTGGAGTTACTACAATTCAATTGAGCCCGGAAACGCGGGAAAAGATGAAGGCGCTTGGAAAGAAAGGCGAGACATACGAAGCAATCATTCTCCGACTCATCAAAAACCAGAAAAAGAGTTGAAGCAAACAAAAAGAAAAAATCATTCACAAGCATATGCAATTAAAGGTTAACACCTATATTCTCAGTAGGCGATGATGAGGTTAACACCTTCTGATTTGGTGATGAAGAAAACGAAACTGAGCCTTTTGTTTTTTTGGTGGTGGAATGGGAGAGCTGGTTGGGGGCGCGGGAAAACAGCTTTTTTTAAAGTTTGCACGTGGAAGAAACGCTTCCGCAACAATGAAAAAATATAAGGATTTTCTTTTGAAAAAGCGCAAGGTATCATTGCTTTTTGACGAGTTGAGGCAAAAAAACAGGTTTTTCAAAAAAAAGCCGAACGGTTATTTGCCTCATTCACAATACAGGAAATATTTGCAAGCAAGGAATGAAATTACCCGCCTGAAAAAAGAGCTGAAAGAAAAGGGTTTTTCAAATGAAGAGATTAAAAGTGCGCTAAAAGAAAGGAAAACAAGGATAAGCAAGTTTGACAAGGCCATTGCTGAGAGAATAAAAAAAATAGAATCAGCGTCGGAAGAAAACAAGCTGCTTGTTAAAATTGCAAGGTTTATGATAAAAAAAAGGTTTCCCCATTCTCTGGTTGAGGAAAGCTTGTTTAATCGGTTGGTTCTGCTTGAAACCCGTAAACTGCAGCTTGAAGAAAAAAAGCGGCGGAAAAAGCTTTCCTAGCCCAGCGGCACTTTTTCAAAATCCCATGGGTCAGCAGAAGGGTATTCTGTCAGCCAGAATGCGTTCAGCCTGAATTGTTTTGCTATTTTTTTTGCAAGCGCTTCGGTTGTTTCAAGCCTTTTTCTGTTTTTATTGTAGAACAATTTTGTTTTTCCGAATTTTTTCAATATTTTTTTTGCAAGCACGCAAGAAACATTTTCCACAACTGCTTTTTCAATAAAACCGTCAGCGTTCACTCGCTCGAAAGGCTTTTTGATTGTAAGCGCGCGCCTTTTGAGGCGCTCGCGCAATTGCAAACCAGACTTGATAAAGGTTGGGCAAAAATGAACATTAATCTCCGGCTGTGCGCGCTTCATTAAGCGGAGCGCTGTTTCGCGGCTGCCGCGAACAGCATAAGTAAAATCGTGCACCTGCTGAAAGCCCGCGGATTTCATGCGATTGAAATTGCTGTCGGAAAACTCGAACTCGTTCAGGTTGAGAAATTTTATTTTATGCTCTTTCATGAAATCAATCATTTCGCGCAATTCCAGTTCCTTTTCGCGCGTTGGGATTGCCGGAACTTCTATTGTTAACTGCATTTTTGATTTCAGTGCAGGAAGAATGCGGTTGAACGAACCGTGT
Source organism: uncultured archaeon (assembly GCA_964402015.1). Classification (GTDB taxonomy): domain Archaea; phylum Iainarchaeota; class Iainarchaeia; order Iainarchaeales; family JAGVWC01; genus CAYOAS01. Next base: position 5,907 of record CAYOAS010000020.1, read on the forward strand.
TCCTTGAACAAGTGGAAGCGGATTTCGTCCAAGCCAGCAAGTTCGAGCTGGCGAATATTTTTTGGCGTTGCGAGCGAGCCTTCAGTGTAAAGGTGGATGTGAAAGCGCTTGCCGAATGTTTTTTTCAGCAGTCGAATGATTTTGCATACGCTCTTTATTGCAACAAGGGGTTCTCCGCCGGTAATGCCAGCGCCACAGGCGCGCATTTCCTTTGCTTCAGTTACAATGTCTTTTAGTTTGTGAATTCGGCGCTCGTTCGCTTTAATTATATCCTTGTTTTTGACAGCCGAACTGATGGGGCAGAAATAACAGTGTTTCTGGCATTTGCCAGTGGCAAATATTACCACTTTTGTGCCGCGCATGCAGAGCAAACAGCCTTTTGAAAGCTTGCCCGCGTTGATTGAGCCGAACCTGTTTTTCTTTGGCTTTTTCACCATATATCATGATGGGAATGGAAATCTGTTTAAAAAAACAATTAGTGGATTAAGATTATATCGGGTGATTTTTGTGCCGCAGGTTGACGCAATTATTCTCAACGGCTTTTTGCAGGCAAAAACCCGGGAAAAAGAAAGTGGGTGAAAACGTGCCGCAGGTTGATTCTGTTATTTTCAAAAATAAGGGAAAACGAAAAACTTTGACGTTGATTCTGGATGATGGCGATGATGTTCTTGTTTCAATAAAACAGGGCATGAAACAGCATAAGCTGCAGGAAGCGCGCGTTGATGACATGCAGGGCACAATAAAAGAAGGCACTATTTCATATATGGATGGTTCGCAATACAAGGCAAAAAATTTGATTAACCAGCCAATAATAATGGCTTCTGGCAATTTCAAATTGAGCTTTGACGAATTGTTTGGCAGCATGCACGTTACAACAGCGGGAAAAAACCATTTGACTGCAACATTTGTCAGAGGGCTTGCAGCAACGGATTTGCAGATAAAATTATCGTTCATCGAATTCGAAGAATAACTGATTCTAAACCTATTCTTTTTTTTTAAAACAGGAAAAACCACTTAAAAAGATTTTGCGCAAGGGCGCGCATAAACGCTTTTTAATATGTTGGTTCCAACATATACTGCAAAGGGTGTCTTTTTTGGAAAAGGTTGTTTTGCGCGCAAAGGAAGTTTGCAAGACATACCACATGGGCACTGTGGAATTAAAGGCTGTTTGCGGCGTCAACATTGAAATAAAACAGGGTGAATTCGTTTCAATAATGGGGCCAAGCGGTTCCGGAAAAACAACACTGCTTGACATTCTCAGCTGCATTTCAAGGCCGAGCGAGGGCGAGGTTTTCATCAACGGCAAGCCTATTTCCAAGATGGATGATTCCCAATTGGCGCTTGTTCGAGGCAAGACAATTGGTTTTGTTTTCCAGACATTCAATCTCATTGGCAGGATGACTGCATTGGAAAATGTTGCTTTGCCTTTGTGGTTTCAGGGTGTTCCGGAGGCTGAAAGGAAAAAGATTGCAATGAAAAAGCTTGAGGCGGTTGGCTTGGGTGAAAGAGTAAACCACAGGCCGAACGAATTGTCTGGCGGGGAAAAGCAGAGGGTTGCTATTGCGAGGGCGCTTGCTGTTGACCCTGATGTCATTGTTGCTGACGAGCCAACCGGGAACCTTGACAGCAAATCTGGAAAAAACGTTTTGGAAATAATCCAGGGGCTGCATGAAAAGGATAATAAAACAATTTTAATGGTTACTCATGATCCTACTGTTGGAGCACTCGCGGAGCGAATGCTGAATCTTTTTGACGGAAGGATTGTTGGTGAAAAAATATTGAGAAAAGCTCATTGAGGGGGTTTTGTATGGGAAAAAATTCAGTATTGGTTTTGTTGGGAATGTTTTTATTGTTTGGAGGCGCTTTTGCTGCAAATTTTGATGTCAACAATTTTTCTTATGACCCTCTGCCGGCAAGCCCTGGCAAACAGATTTCGCTTTGGGTGAATTTGAAGAACAACACAAATTACAGCACGGACAACGTGACAGTAACACTGATTCCAAATTATCCATTTTCTATTGTGCCTGGACAGGAAACAACAAAAAGTTTTGGTCCTGTCAACGCTTACCAGCTAATTGGATTGTATACCAAGCTTTTGGTTGACGAAAAGGCTGCCAACGGCGATTATAAATTTGAAATGAAGGTAAAAGACGACAGCGAAGGGGAAAAAACAGTCAGCGTCAATATTAGCGTTGTCGGAAAAAACCCGCGCGTGGAATTAGTGCATAGTTCGGCTGTCAGGGCTGCTCCTGGACAGGAATTGCCTTTGGATTTAAAGCTGAAAAACATTGGCGGCTCTCTTGCAAAGAATGTTGTAGTAAAGATAAAAGAGGACAGGACAGTAACAACAACTGGCGTTGTTGTTGAGCGCGAAATAATCCCTTTAGGCGCTTCTGCAGCACTGACAGACAACCTGAAGCCAGATGAGGAAGCCACAGTGCAAATGCTTTTGGGAATAAACAAAAGCACAACGCTGAAAAATTATTCGTTGCCTGTAACAGTCGAGTATTACGACGAGAACGGCACGGCTTTTTCAAGCACTGGCTATATTGGCTTGAATGTTATTGCACTGACAGAGCTTGACAGCGTAATAAACAGCATTACTCCTCTTGCTTATCCATCCGGCACTTCGGAAATCGGCATTGATGTTTTCAATATTGGTGCGGCAAGTGCGAGCTATATTGTTGCGGAATTAAGCATGGAAAACGCTGTTTTTTCCGAGAGCAAGATTTTTGTCGGAACTCTTGACCCTGACGATTTTGATTCGTTCAAGACAACTGCAAAAATCAATGCGAGTGCAAAACCCGGAACATACAACCTGCAATTGAAACTTACTTTCAAGGACGCGAACAATGAAACAAAAACAATACAAAAAAGCCTTCCGCTAAAAATAGTGACTGCTAGTGAAGCCCAATCGGCAAGCGGCCAAGCGGGAAATGTTGTTCTTGGAATTATCGGTTTTTTGCTGCAGTTGGTTGGATTGGTTGTTGTTGCCAAATGGGTTTTTGAAAAGGCAAAAAAAAGGTTTGGGAAATAAAAAAAAAAGGCTGTTAATTGCCTTTTTTTGGCTTTTTTTTTCAGTATTTTTTCGCCAGCCTTTTTGTTAAAAAGATTGTTTTGGTGCTTTGATGCGGCAAAATTTTTTTGATTTGGAAACAATAAATGCTGCGGCCGATAACCTTCAACATCAAGGAATCAGGAGCTATCTTACTCTTTTGGGCATAGTAATTGGCATTGCCGCAATAATCGCTTTGGTCAGCATTGGCCAGGGAATGAATGCTTTTGTGGAAAAACAGTTTGAAAGCATTGGCTTGGACAATGTTTTTGTCGAACCCGGAAGCAGTGTTGGTTCGATTTCTTCAATGCTTTCGCGCCTGCAGAAAAACGATGACAAGTTGATTGAAGGGATTTCCGGAGTGGAAGCAGTTATTCCTCTTTTTGAAACAAGCAGTGTTGCAACGTTCAAGGAAAAAAGCGCGAGCGTGATAATTATTGGTTTTGACCCTGCAAAATCGCTGTATCTGGAAAAAATGGGTTATTTGAGCCTTGCAAAAGGAAGAATTCTTGAATCAAGCGACAAATTCGGAATGATTGTAAGCGACAGTTTTGCAAAGGACGCTTTTGACGAAAACATTGGTTTGAAGCAAAAAATTTCCATGAACGGGCAGGATTTCAAAATTATCGGAATAACAAAACAGAGTGATGTCGCTTTCAGCGGTTTCGGGGTGTCAAACATGGTTTTCATGAATCGGGACACTGTAACAGGTTTTTTTGGGGAAGAAAATCCGACTGAAATAGTAGTGAAGGTCACGAACAGGAGCGATATTAATGCTACTGTTTCAAGGATAGAGCGCGTTCTTGAAAGAGCGCACGGAGAAAAAGACTTTCAGGTAATGAGCACTGAAAACATTATTGAAAGCGCTGGAAACGTTCTTGCAATAATACAGATTGTCCTGATAGGGCTGGCAGCGATTTCCCTGCTAGTTGGCGGAATCGGAATAATGAACACAATGCTGATGTCAGTAATGGAAAGGACAAAAGAAATTGGCGTAATGAAAGCAATAGGGGCAACAAACGAACGCGTGCTGTCAATTTTCCTCATGGAAGCCGGATTGATTGGGTTGGCCGGCGGAATAATCGGGGCTTTTTTTGGCTATCTTATTTCCCTTTTTGTTTCAGTAATCAGTTCTTCTTTCGGTTTTGCACTGCCTTTTACTGTTGACCCGATTGTTTTGATTGGCGCGCTTGCTTTTGCAATGGTTGTCGGAATGCTTTCGGGATTCTTTCCAGCAAGGCACGCTGCAATGCTGGACCCTGTGGAGGCATTACGGTATGAATGAAAGCAATGCCGCGGAGAAAGTGAAAGAATGAAGGAACTTTTTGACTTGGAATTAATCGGGATTGCGTTCAAGAATCTTCGCTCGCAAAAATTCAGGAGCTTTCTCACATTGTTGGGGGTAGTGATTGGAATTGCCGCAATAAGCGCTCTTGTCGGTGTTGGAACAGGATTGCGCGATGCAGTAAACAGCCAGTTTGAAGCCCTGGGAACAGATACTCTGCTTGTTCTTCCTGGCGGTGGTTTTGCTGAAAGCGTTTTTGCAAAACTAAAGGAAGACGATGTTGACACTATTGAAAGAGCAAAAGGAGTTGATTTTGCGGCAGAAATTTTTATTGCAAACAAGCAGGTCAGTTTTGAAGGGGAAAAAAAGACCTCGATGATTATCGGCATTGACCCGAAAAAAATGTCAAAGTTTGAGCTCGTAAATCTTGTCACTATTGCGCAGGGAAGGCTGATGGTTCCGCAGGACAAGTTTGGCATAATCATTGGAGACAGGTTTGCGAACAATAATTTCAAAAAGCAGATTAACCTGAAACAATCGCTTGAAATGGAAGGCCAAAAGCTCCGTGTTATTGGAATCAGCGAAAAGGCACAGCAGTCTTTTGGGGCAATGTTCAACAATGCGGTAGTGATGAATGCAGAAACCCTCAAGGAAATTTCAACCGAAAAGATTACCCCCTTCAGGATTTTCGTAAAGGTTTCGGACAACCAGGACATTGAAGAAACGAGGCAAAGGGTTTACGACGCATTATACAAAGCACACGGCAGGAAAAAAGATTTCCAGGTAATGAGCACTCAACAAATAGGCGAAGTAGCAAATTCGGTTATTGGATTGATTGAAATAGTATTGATTGGAATTGCCGCAATTTCGCTTTTGGTCGGCGGAATCGGAATAATGAACACAATGCTAATGGCAGTGATGGAGCGAACGCGCGAAATCGGCGTAATGAAAGCAATCGGGGCAACAAACAACCGCATACTGTCAATTTTTCTTGCGGAATCAGCAATGATCGGCCTCGTAGGCGGAACAGGCGGAATAATAACCGGAATGATTATTTCACAAATTATTTCTTTCGTTGCAGACCTTGCCGGAGCACAATTGCCGATAGAAATCAGCCCGATGGCAATAATTGCCGCAATATTGTTCTCAATGGCGGTTGGAATTATTTCAGGAGTTGTTCCTGCTCGGCGCGCGGCAATGCTGGACCCAGTAGAGGCATTACGGTATGAATGAAACTTGCGTTGGAAAAGAAATTGAATTTGGGGGCTTGTTAAAAGGGCACTTGAAATTTGCAATATTGAAAGCGCTTGAAAAAAAGCCGTTGCACGGTTATGCCATAATAAAACGCATTGCGGAACTGACAACTGTCTGGAAGCCAACGACTGGAAGCATGTATCCAATGCTATTGCACATGGAAAAAGAAAAACTTGTCACCATGAAAACATTAATGGAAAACAGCAGGAAAAAAAAAGTTTATCACATAACAAAAAAAGGCTTGAAAGAACTAAAGGAACAGCAAAAAATGGTTGAACCCATGATAAACAGCATGAACAAAATGTTCCAAAAACTATTGCCAAAAGGGGAAATTGAACCAAGCCATTTGCTGGAAATGTTTTCTAAAGCAGACTTCATGAAAAAAGAACTAATAAAATCCCAACAAAACATCTTGGCATTCCTGATATTGCACGCAAAAGGCAAAACAACAAAAAAAGAAAACGAAAAAGTAAAGAAAAAGATTGTGGAACTGAACAAACTCGTTTGCGCAATAGTGAAAACAAAGGGTTAAAAACAAAAAAGGGTTTTTTCTAACATGCAGTCAGTATTGAATTTTTCTGTTGCGGAAAAGCAAAAGGTTGCAGCATATTTGAAGCAGTTTCCGCAAGCCACGCCTACAAACAAGTTTGAGGAATCGCGCTGCAAAATAGAAGATTGCACGGTAATTCTTTATTCTTCCGGCAAACTGTTGATTCAGGGCAATAATGCAATGCAAGTTAAGGAAAAAATTTTGAAGGAAATTTGTTTGGCAGACGAATTGGTTCTTGGAATCGATGAAACCGGCAGGGGGGAATCCTTTGGTCCCCTTGTTGTTGCGGGCGTCTTGGGCAAAATTAATTCGCTGAGGGAATTGCGTGACAGCAAAAAAACGCGGAATATTGCGGAAAAAAAAGAAATCGTGCTGGAAAAAAGCATTGCTAGCTTTGTTGTTTCAGTGAGCGCGGAATCCATTGACGAAATGCGAGCGCAGGGAAAAAACATGAACATGATTGAAGCCGAAATAATTGACTCGATTGTTTCAACCGCAAAAAAAACTTTTTCAGGCTTTAAGGTTGTTGTTGACGGCAATCAGTTGCCCACAACAATTGAGAACATTGAATTTTTGCCGAAGGCGGATGACTTGAATCCTGTGGTTGGCGCTGCTTCTGTGCTCGCAAAGGCAGCGCGCAATGAATCGTCAGACAAAACGCAAAGGCAAAGCTGGAAAACAAAGCCAAAAGAATAAAACTTTTTTTATTTGCTTGATGCAGCACGGTAAATGAGGTCGTGCAGTTTTTTTTCCGCTGATGACAAATCATTTTCGGTTTCTCGGGTTTTCTTCTGCAAGTCCTTTAATCGCGGAGTCTTTTCCAGCGGCTTGAGAATTCCTTTTTTTCTGAGCGCTTCTTTTATTGCGGCAAGCTCTATTTCAGCATTTGACTTAAAATTCATCAGGCGCTCGACGCGCTTGTTCAAATCGTTCAATTCTTCCTGGGGCACAACGGGCAAAAAGCGGTTTTTTTGGTTTGGCGAATTTTGCAGCAAGGTTTCTATTTTTTGCAGGCGCTCGTGCGCGAGGTAAAAAGGTGCTGAACGGCTGGAAGGCCTGGCAACTCAAGAATCCGGAAGGCCGTTGGGTTTACCTGGACGAGTTACGTAAGGGTATTCGCGGAGAACCAATTGTATGCCGGAATGGGCGGCGAATTGACACTGTAATCTGCCCTGCTCGTGAGGACGGATTTCAAGATACGTTTCTTGGCAAGAAGTGCTGGTATGCCATCCGC
>CAYOAS010000021.1:0-13250 GCA_964402015.1 uncultured archaeon
TGATCAACACATTGGATGCAAAGGTAAAAACTGTTTTTTTCCCGCAAAGTCAAAGCAGGACATTGTTGAAAAAATGCCTGTCCAAACGTTTCCATAATCGGAAAATGATATTGGCTGCGTTTCATTCGTTGCTGGGTTTGTCAATTGTTCTATTTTGTAAAAACCGCGCGCGTTAGCGTCAACGCTGTCTATTTCCATAACCAATGGAGTAGCGTTTGTCTGCAGGAAGTTCAGGCTCTTGTCAGAAAGCTTTATCAATAACAGCCCGCCCCTCAAATCAAAAGAATTTAGTGCTTGAATGCTTGCGTTTTTTGAAACAGCGAGAGTATTTGCCGGGTTTGGCGAGGAAACATTGTTTGTTTTGACTATTTCTTCGCCGGGCGCGTCAACAATGTAAACATTTTGCTCGCCGGAATATGCAAGGCCATAGTTTTGCCTTGACGCTGTTGTTTCATCCGGTCTTTTTGTAAAGCCTATTTCTCCGTCAAACGGCAGTTCGTACAGCGGGTTTGGCGTTGCAGGGTCTTTCAAAAAAGTCATTGTTATTGTTATTTTTGCGCTCGGGTTTGTGCCGTTAAAGAAAACAAATTGTTCTCCTTCAAAATCAAATCCCAAATCAATCTGGTACAATCCTGGGCGCGTCAAAACCCTTTCGCTCTGGTTGTTGAATCCGCTTGAAATGAATTCCCAATAGGATTCGTCGCCAAAATATTTGAATAATCCGAACATTGTGTCTTTGTAAAATTGTTCAGTGTTGTAAGTTGTAACGTTCCGCATGTAGTAATCAAAGTCTTTTCTGAAGTCAGTGCCGTAACCGTCTTTTATCAGGTATGCGTTAAAGTGCAGGTATTTTGCGATTTCTTCACGCTTGCCGGGTTGCAATGCCAATTGCCTTATCTCGTTTATTTTTTTCAATAATTCAATGCTGAATTGTGTTGAATCGCAATAAGCATAGTTCTGTGTGTTTTGGTCGCAAGCGTTAATCGGAATGTTTTTCCACTGCCAGGAAAACAACAGGTTTGGCAAAGCGCCATTGCCTGTTTTTCCGAAAACATTGTTTGGCATTGCACAATCTTGTTGTTGCGAGGCGCGCAATTGCACATGGAACTTGTCTGTGCCAGTAACTAATTTTCCGTTTGTTGCCCAAACGTAATCATTGTAATCCAGCAAGGCATAATTTTCCTCGCCTATAAGCGAATTGTTTGAAACATTGAAATCAAGCATTCCCCTTGTGTCTTTGTCGGGCTCGCTTTCATAACCAAAAACAATTTTTGGCCTTTTTGAAGCGTTCGGATTGTTTGAGGAATTGAAAGAAAAAGCTCCAAAGGAAGCAGAGGGAAAATTGTCGTTGTACAATACTGGCAAATTTCCGTTTGAGATAATGTAAAGGCCATTGTTTGTTTCAGGGTTTTCTTTCCACTCCTTGTAAATTTCAGTTATGTCAAGCTCCCACCAATGGTTGCCCAAATAGGAAAGTTGGCCAATGCTGTTGCCTATTGCAGGCATTGTTTCCCAGACAGTTGATTCGCTCCATCCCGAAGAAGGCAAGAAAACATTGTGGGAAATTGTGGGCGCGTTGTCTGAATAGAATTGCAACCTTGCTTTTTTTTGTTCTGCAGGCAAGCTGTACAAAAAGCTTGATTTGAACTTGAACAAAATGTAATTGCTGGAAACATAATCAAAACAATCTTGTTCAATGCCATTCACGTCCTGTGCCAGGATAATCCTTTGCTTTGCATCAAGGAGATACTGGCTGTCACCAGGACTTTTCAGTTTGTAGTTTGCGGCAGAAGAATACTTGTTGCAATCCGGAATGTTGACTTCGGAAACAAAAGTGTCCTCTGCATTAACGCTAGTTGCATTGCATTCGACAATGTCGCCGGCAGTTGATTCGCTGCAGGAATCCGGGAACTGGTAAAGTTCAGTCAATTTTGCGGATGGCGATTTTGGCATTGGTTCATAACGCAAAATAATTGCCGAAGGCTCAATGCCCGCAATAACGTTCAATGCAGGCAATTGTCTGTCTTCAACAAAACCATAACATTTGTTTTGCACGGCAGCACTGTCCATATCATGGTTTATTTCAAAAACAAATTTGTTCTGTGTCAAGACATCTGTTTTTGGGGTGTACTTTATTGTTAGCTCTTGAATGCTCGGGGTAACAAGTTCGCTGGAAGTGAAAAGCAAAAAACGCAGTTTTAACTGTTCGGCGGTGCGGTAAAGGTATTCCCCGCTAGCAACATTGCTCCAATTCTGGCCGTTGTCAAAAGAATATTGTGCAGACAATCCTGTTTGCAATGGCTTGTTTTCAAGCCAGGAAATTCTGATAATTGTAGCGCTGGGGTTTGCGCCGAAAGAAAAATAATTTTTTGTGGCATATGTTGCAAGCGGAGCATATTTTGGAATGTCTATTCCGGAAACATTGTTGAATTCTGTTTTAGACAATGATTTTGTGGAAAAATTATATGTGATGGAATACATTTTTGCTGCGCCAGTAACAATGAAACTGCCATTGTAACCAATTGTTTTTGAACGATAGCTTGCTCCAGAAAGAGCTATTGATTTTACTGGATATTTTGCAATTTCAGAATATGCCATTTCATTTATTAAAAACACGTTGTCCTTGCTTGAAACAATAAATGTGCTGGAAGAGTCGTCAAAGCCGATTGTGGAAAAATATGCAGTGCCGGAAGTAGCCAAATCAATCGGGGGAGAATTGTTTTTCCACAAAAAAGAATGGTCTGTTCCGGCAGTAAAAAAATACGCGTCACCGCCAGTAATCAAGGGTGTTTCAATCGGGGACAATGGAGAAATTCCCGGAACAGAATATGTTTTCATGCCATGTGCCGCGTCAATTGGAGAATAACCAAACCGTGCTGCAAAAATTTTGTCTTTTGCAATCACGGAAAAATAATCTTTTGTGCTTGAAACAGCATTTACCCTGACTGTTGAATTTGGAACAGTGCCTGTTGTGGCATAAGTTTTCGGATGATATGTTCCCGAACCTGCACCAATGCCTGTTTTGTAACCGCTGTATGTAGTGTCAGTACCGACAACAACAAAATAATAATCAGCAGAAACAATGTTTGATTCCGGCAGTATTCCCGGCGTGCTAAAGCGCGCTTGGGAACTGCCGTCTGTGCGAATGGAAAAAACACTGTCTGTTCCGGTAACAAAAAAATAACCTTTTGTTTCCGAAGGAATTATTTTCGAACTTGCTGAAACACCATTCATGTCTCTTGCAACAAGATTTCCATTGGCAGCATTCCAAATGTAAAGCTTGCCGCTATCACCCACAACCGCAAAATAAGTTGTTGAAAAAGCAATTCTTGAAGACTGTTTTGTTCCGGGAGTATTGTAAATGCGCAAAGGATATGCTGTTTCGTTTGTTATGTGCCTGAAATCCCAGGAAAAAAAATTATTGTCTCCCGCAACAGAAAAATAAGTGGAACCGCTTGCAATAGTTGATTTTGAATCAACGCCGCCAAGGACAAGAATGTCAAAATTAACAGAATCCGATTGCCAGACATATGCCCTGTTGCCGTCAACAACAGTTGCAAAATAAACAGTTGTTCCGGAAAGCATTGGAACAACCTTTGAAGTGATTTTTGTTCCAGCTGCGTTGTGTTTTATTTTTGGTTCTGGCCCTGCATCGCTGAATTTTGAAGAAAAAACAATATCGTCAGCAACAATGCCAAAATATCCTGCCAAACCCGCAATTCCAGATTGTGGCATTACTCCTGGCGTATTGAAAACTTTCGTGTTTGGATTGTTGTACTGGAAAACAAAAACCTTGTCTGTTCCAGGAACAGCAAACCAGCCGTTTTCAAGGCTTGTTATTCTAGAGCCTTCCTCCAAAAGAATGCTGATTTCCCCTGGAACGCTTAAAGCGTCAATCTTGTCCAAAGTTCCGGCTTCAAAATCGCTTTGGCTTGTTTCAATAATAGTTGAAGCGTCAGCCAAAGAAGCTGAAGAAACCATTGAAAAACAACTCAAAAAATCAGTCACAATCAAAAAAGCGCTTTTCAGCCTGCGCCTGAAAGCGTCATCGCTGAATTTTGCAGCCAAATACAAGGGAATTTTTCCTTGAGGGACATTCGGTTGGATTGTTATTGTGAAAGTTTTTGATTCTGTTTTTCCAATGGCTTGCTCTGCACTGCTGCCAATGCTTCCACCAAGATAGAAAGGAGCGCTGATTGAAACAACTGAATCATATTCGCACCTGTTCGCGCTTACCATGACTTGAATTTGCCTTGGAGCAGTCTTTGGCCTTTCAATCGTGATAATGTCCTCTAATTCAAAAGTATTGGGATTGGCGTCAATTGTCAGGCACGAATAATCAAAGTTTGAAGGGTAATCGAAAAATTCCCCAGTAACCATTGCTTTCCCGTAAAAAGTCCTGTAATTTGGCGCGCTGACTTTCACTGAAACAAAATCTTTCGGGGCAAAACCCGGCTCGAAAAAAGCAACGTATTCCGCATCGCGTGAAGGATCTTTTGTTGCTTGCCTTGCGCCAATTGTGGAAACAGACAAATCCACGTCTGGCAAAACCCAGGCAAAAGCATTGTTTATTGCAGCACCTGTTTTTTTGTCCTTTACTTTTATTGTAAAATCCAAAGCATTCTGCGGGATTGACTGTGGAATTTCCACGAGCAATTCGTTTCCCGCAAGCACGCTGAAAAGCAGTTTCGCATTTTTGCTATTGTCACTGACGGAAATTTCAGGCGTTGTCGAAAGCGCAAGATTCAGGTCAACAAAAGCTGCTTCCATGCTTGAATGCAATTTTATTGGAGACTGCATTCCAAAAACAATTTCCGAATGCTCTGGAATTGCAATGCTTGAAAAAGCCAGCAATGTTGTTTGCGTGGCAGCATCCTTGAAATAAAGAATGCTGTTGCCAGAAAGCTTTGCAGTCAAACCAGAACTGGAAAAACCAGTTCCCCCCAAATTGTATATTTTGTAGAAAAGCCAGTAATCCGATTCAATGCTCAAAGCAAACTTTTTTGACTGTTCCAAAGAATATTTTTCCGCCTCGCCATCGCGCTGCATTTCAAAAACCCAGTCGAATGCGGGGCAATTCTGCAAGCAAACGTTTTGCCCGACCTTGAAACGCTGGACAAAATCATCGCTTGAAACAATTGTTCCGTCAATGCTGGATTTTGCCAGATAATGCAATTCAACAGGAGTGTCTGTTGCAAGATTTGGCTTCACAAAAATCCTTGCAATTATTTCAAACACGCCCTTGTCAAGCCTTTGCCAGGAAACATTTGCCTGCTTTGCATTGGAATCGCTCTCCACGGGATTCTGGTTGGAAAAAGGGTTTGCGGGATTGAAATCGCGCGACAAAACAATATCCGGCAATAATGGCGCTGCAACATTCTTCAAAACAGCATCAGACGCGCCAGCGCTTGCTTGCGAATCCAATCCGGCGCGAACGTGCATTACAACATTGGAATAATCTGAATCGCTCGGCAGAATCATGTTGAATTTTGCAAGATAAGACTGGTTTGGCTGCAATATTGCAACAGGAGTTTTATCCTCTTTGAACAACCCCACAAACCTGAAAGAAATCTTTTTGTTCTGGTCAATCTCAATCACGCGGTAAAGCGCCACATTCACATCCCGGTTAATGTCCTTTATTACGGAAAAAGGGTTTGTTGTCTGCGGCAAAAAAATTGTCTGGGGCAAAAAACCCGTGGCAGTAATATGCAAATAAACATTCTTGTTTGCCTTAAAAGATTTTGAAAGATAATTACCGGAAGCATTTGTTTTTCCAGAATCAAGCAAAGCGTTTGTCACTAATTCAAAAAATTGCACTGAAGCATCCTGAACAGGCTTTCCCTGCAAATCGCTTACATGCGCATTAAATGCACCGCGCCCCAAAACAAGCCTGACAATTGCTGTTGCAGTGCTGCCACCAAAAAGCTGTGCCACAAGGGAAAAATCCTCGTCAAAACCCTGTTTTTGCGCATAAGCCCTGAAAGAACCAGGCGGGAGATTGCTGAAAAAAACGCTTCCATTGTCATCCGCTATTTTGGGGTTTTCAAACAATGGATTTTCAAAGCCTTCAAAAAAAAGCGAAACAAGCGCGTTTGGAACAGGCGCGTCCTGCTCGTTCAATACAAAAACCTTCAAGCTGGCATAATTGGAACAGTCGGCAGCAATCTTGTCAAGCGGAATAACTTGTGCATCCTTTATTGCAACGCTTGAAACAACAAGCCCTTTTGCTATTTTCAAGATATAAGAAGGATGGGTTAATACAGCACTGAAACTTTTTGCTTCATTCTCAAGCGCAACATTCACGCTGATTATTCCGCGCACATCAGACTTTGCTGACTTGAAAAAAGAATTGTTGTCGAAAAAGCTCGCTGTAACATTATTCAACGGCTCGTTGGTGTTTGCATCAACAACCTTTAACAAGATTTTTTTTCCTGTTTCAGTCGCATTTGGCAATGTGATTGTTATTGTTGATTCCCTGCCTTCCACTACAAAAACAGTTTTCTTTCCCTGCCTGCCATCCTCAGTAGAAACTGATAATTCATAGGTTGCTGGTTCAAGATTCTCAAAAACAAGCATTCCAGAAGCATCGGAAGAATCCTCCTGCAACTTTATGCCTTCGCCGTCAAACAATGCAACCAAAGCGCCAGCAACAGCATTGTTGGAAGCATCCTTGACAATGACATTAATTTTTCCCTTTGAATCACTGGAATCCAGCCTTGCCAATTCCACTTCTTCGCTTTCGCGAGAAATCCTGGCATTGTTTTTTGGCTCGTATCCCGCGGCAACAAAACTCGCAAACAAGTCCCCGCAGCCCTTTGGCAAAGAAACAATGAAAAATCCCTTGCTGTTTGTAATTGGTTCTGGCGCAGAATCCACGCTAAGGGAACATGCAAAGCGAACAGTCACTTCAGTATCAGTAATCCTCTGGCCGGAAGAATCAACAACAGCAATATTGAAAGGACCGGAAAACATTATTGGACCGGCTTTTTTGAGCGAAATAGAATTGAGCGCATTGTTTCCCGCAACAAGCAAAATTTCCTCTTCAAATTTTTCAAAGCCCTCTGCCTCAACCAGAATTGTTGCAATCTGCTCTTTTTGCTTCAAATTAACCAGGAAAGAACCGTTATCGTCAGTCAAATAATCAGCAGTATTGCCGTCAAAACTAATGCTTACCTGCTGGCTTGCAATCGGCAGGCCATCAGCATCAAAAACCTGAACATTAGCTGCGAAAACGCCTTGCTGGCCAAGCAAGAAAAACAACCCGACAAATAACACAATAAACGCTGCAATGAACAAAACAAAAGTCGGAACAAAATTGTCAACCGGGTCAATAATGCGGTAAACCGAAATCTTTTCGTCAATAATGTCCAATAAAGAATAATACTTGTCCTCAAAAAAATAATACGCCTTTTTTGCGCGCTCTGCAATGCCGGAAAGCGCCTGCTTAAAATCAAAAGCCATAAAACCATCGCGAATTATACGGCAAAAATGCCTACAAAAAAAACACTTTTTGTTTTAATAAACCTTCCCAAAAAAAAAGGCAGTGTGCCTTTCCTATTGAAAAATTCCCGCCTTCTTGATTTGCCCGCCTGATTTGGGAAATCACTCCAGCGGGTTTCAGAATTCATTCAATGCTTTTTGGTTTTCCGCGCTTGCTTCCACAGCCAATGGCTTTTCTTCAACAATAATGCCTAATTGTTTTTTGGTTTTTATTGCTGTCTCGCTGCCCAGAATTTTTGACAGCATTCCAATCGGCGCTTCCTTTAATCCAGCAATGTTTCTAATGTTTGAACGCCATAATCTGCGCGCGCGCACTCTTCCGATTCCGCGCAATTCGCACAATGGAATGAGTTCTGCGCGAACGCCTTTCTTTAAGCGCTTGCGCAAGAGCAATAGCTTTGGCAAGTTGTGCTGCAATCCCAATAGCTTTGAAAGCTCGAAAGCACTATAAGAAAGCCAATCGCAAATCAAAAGCTTTCCGCGCAGTATGCCTGGCTGGACGCCAAAATCTTTTCCAATGGATTGCTCAGGCATTTCTTCAATCCAGGAGCGCAAAAGCATGGCAGTGTTGAATTTTTTCAACAAGTCTGGATCGGAAAGCATTTCGCGCTGCAAGTCAACGGAAAGTTCGCCGGCAAACTCCTGCAATTTTTCCCACAATTCGGCTTCGCGCTTTTTTGGAACAGAAACCAAGGGAAACAATTCAAACATGCTTGCAAAAGAGAAAAGAAAACCGAAATCGGAAAGTTCGCGGTTAAGCGAAAAAACCAGGCCATGCGCGCTCAACGGATCTAAGTACAATTCCGAAACTCTTTTTCCCAAAAGAGTTGCCCTAAACTGTTTTTCATTGCCGTCAACAAAACCCATCTGCTGCAGTTCCAACAAAAGCCCTGAAATCTTCTCGAACAAGCTTGAAAGCGAACCGAACTGGAAAGCAAAAAAAGTTTTTCCAAAAAAATCCTCCAAACTCTGCAAATCAAAAACAAAATCGTTAGCAATAGCAGCCAGCAAGTGCATGCGCAAAACAGGCTCAAAACTCAAACGCGAACCCACGCTTTCAATCTCGCCATTGACATAATTCTCCAGCAAATCCTCTGCTTCCAACTCTGAACGCGCAATCAAAACAGCCTCGCCAACAGAGTCGAACCTGGGCCGCCCGCTTCTCCCAGCCCACTGTTTAAACTCTCGCACTGGAATCCTTTTTTGGCCCCAAGCAGTATACCTATACAAACTTGGAATGATTACTCTGAACGCCGGTAAATTTATTCCCGCTGCAAGAGTTGTCGTGGCAACCAATATCTTCAAATGATTGCTTTTGAACAACTGCTCAACAATTTCCCTTTGGCGTTGCAACAAGCCGGCATTATGAAAAGCCACACCCTTTTTCACTAATTTTGAAAGCAAAACACATTGCTCTGTTGGAGCTTCCAAAACATTCAATATGCTTTCAGAACGCTTTTCCAGAAAATGCTTTTCTTTTTCAGACAATTTTTTTTCAGTCAAGGAAGAAAGCTTTTTTGCAATTGCCTCGGAATGCCTGCGCGTATTCACAAAAACCAGCGCCTGCTTTTGCTTCAAATTCAAAGTGTCATTAACCAAAACAAACAATTGCTCCGCATTGCCACCATCATAATCCAACAATTTTTCTTTTCCGCTTGCAAAATGGATTTCGTTCTCAAACAACACGCCCTCCCGCAATAGCACTGGCCGAAAATCGCTTTTCACCAAAACAGCCTTAAGCCAGCCAGCAATCTCTTCCGCATTTGGAATTGTTGCAGACAACGCAAGCAACTGCAAGCGCGGATTCAAAAAACGCAGCTTTGTTACAAGCATCTCGAGCGTTGGCCCCCTGTCACTATCCAGCTCGTGCACTTCGTCCAAAACAAGCAGGCCAATCTGTTGCAGCCAGTCAGCGCGGTGGCGGATGAGGGAATCGAGTTTTTCATAAGTGCTGAAAATAATGTCATTGTTCTGCAGGTAGCTGGATGCTGAATCCAAATCTCCAATGCTAATTGCAGCCTTAATATTCAGCGCTTGCGAATATTTTCTCTTAAACTCTGAAAAATGCTCGCTTGCCAAAGAACGCAACGGGCAAGTATACACCACCTTTTGCTTTCTTGAAATAATGGAATTAAGCGCGCACAATTCAGCAACAACAGTTTTCCCACTGGCAGTCGGAGCACTCACAACCAAATTTGAATTCTTCCAATCCTTCGCAAGCACGACCTCCTGCATTGGATTGAAAACAGAAAAACCGCTGAGTTCACGAACCTTCTTCTCAATATCCATAAAAGATAATTCCAAAAAAAGTGATTAAAAACCAAAGCATAAAACAAAAAAAAACAAACAACTAGCGCAATTTTACCACCAACCTAGTCCTGTACGATTGCCAAAGCAATACCACAAACCTGAAAATTATTGTATCTCTTCTAGCATTGGCGTCACTTCGTGCAAGGAAACATATTCAAAGGCCTTTTGCAGAGCAAGAATTGCTTTTGGCAAATCGCCAGCCATCAGACTGCCCGAACTCTTCCAATTGCCGTCCTTATCCTTGTAACGCTTGTCAAAAGAAACACTGAAAAACTGTTTTCCGCCTTTAGAATCATTGTTCCAGACAGCTGCTTGTATTGCACCTACATTGAATTTTTTTATGGGAGCACCCATCAAATCACCTCCAAAATTAAAAAAAAATGGAAAAACACTTTTTGTAAAAACAAGAATGTTTTTCCTTTTGCTCTCACTTGCCAATGAGCGCGGCAAGCGGGTTCCTCGGAACCAAAGGAACCTTGAAACCACTGTATCGCACTAAAACAAACGGATTCATTTTTACCAACCTCCAAAAAAAACAAACCAAAAGAACTTCGCAACCCAGGCTTTTAAATGCGCGGAAGCAGTGCGTTTCCCCTGAAACAACATGACAGTCTTTAAATACTTCTTTGGAGTTTAGTTTTATTGGTTCAAAATGCAGAAAGCGCAGGCGGGAATGGAATACTTTGTAACATATGGCTGGCTGTTGATATTGATAATAACAATGGCTTCTGTTTTCTTTTTTGTTTTCACGCCAAAATCCACGCAGTTCGGGTGCAGCATTGACCAGCCAACAAAATTTATTCTGAAAGGATACAATGTTCCAGAAAAATACCACTTCGCTGCACCGGAAGATTATTGGTATGATGCAGGAACAGCAATAGAACCAATCGAAATCAGCGTGCAGAACGCAAGTGGAGAAAGCATCAGCATAACCAGCGTGGAATGCTATTTGAAAGGCAAATATGCAGCGTGCGCCAGCAATGAAACCGGCAACGGATATTTTTCAAACTTAAACGACAAGGCAAAAATAAATGCAACAAAATTCACGGACATCAATTCAACGCGCTTGCTTGTTGAAAACAACGAAAAAATATTGATACAAAACTTTGCAATAATTTACAGGCCAACCGCAGGCTTTATCCCCCAAGGAAGATTCCGCTTCACATACCTTGACGGCGCGGGACAGGAAAAAAAATTCGTTGTAAGCTGTAACGGCTATCCACAACCAATAACAACAAAAAAATAGTTTAAAGGCCAAGAGTTAAGCTAACCCAAGTTATTTGGGCACCAACCTACAAACAAGATTGTTAAACCAACGAATTTTTTGAAACCAACCTGATTTTTAATTTGGCAGAAAACCATATAACATTTATATCCGATTGGGATACTCCTGCAATTTTTGCTATTTGATGTTGCTTCAAGTTGGCGGCGGTTCCATAAACCACTGCTTTTTCCCTTGTTGTCAAATTCGCTGTCTTAGCCATTTGCTCGATTAGCCAAATTGCTCTTTTTGGGTCAACTGTTTCTGCTGCTGGAAGGATTTGCTTAAGATAAACAACTTTTCCCTCGCCTTCTTTGCTGACTATTTTTTCAAGCGAAGTTTTTTTCATTCTTTTCACCTTTCTTCTGGCTGTTTTCAGCTTGTCAAGGACAAGCCTTTTCAGATTCCAGCTGAAATATTTTTCAATCATTAATTCTTGGTCAGTTGCCTTTTCAAGCACTTCACGCCTCATGGTTTTAAGCTTCCATCTAAGCCCATCTGTCACATAATCAACAATATTTTCAGGCAATATCCCTGCTTTCAGAAAAAGACTCTGATAGAACCAATACCACCGATTTACATAATCCGAAATGGGCTTCTCTTTTGTTTCCATTATTTGCTCAATCTTTTTTTCGCTCAAAGCGCCTGTTATCCTGCGCGGGTCTTTCACTGTCCCCCAATGTCTAATCGGGATAGTTTTGCTCATTTTTCTTAAATTATTATAGGCATACCATACTGTGCCCTTCTTCAAACCAACCGTTGCAGCAATTTTTACAATAGGCTCTTCTGTTTCCTTTAGCAGCCTAAGAGCATTTGCCACTTTCTCGGGGTGTCTTTTTGAAACAATTGGCATCAAATTGGGTTTCTTTACCCTTGCCACTTCAAACCCTTTTTTTCCAAGTAATATTCCTTTGGCAAGCGAAATAACTTGTTCCGCAGCCTCTTTTGAAAATTTATAGCCAGCGGGCATCTTTACAATTGGTGGTATCCTAATCTGCCTTTTTCTTTCAATAGCCATTGCATTAAAACTTTGGCTCAATTAATTATTAAAGAATTAGCTTCTCACAAAACTTTATTTTGCCCATTTTAACAATTGCTGGAGCATTTCAATGTCTGTTTCAACTTCAGTCAACTGCTTTGCAATCCCTTCAATCTCACGACTGGAAGATTGCATTCGAAAGCTTCTTAGCTCCTGCGCATACTTTGCCACGCGCTTGTCGTTTGCATAAACAATGCTATTCTGCACTGTTTCAGTTAATTGTTTTCTGTAATCCAAATCCTGGACAAACATTTGAATCATTGGCTTCCAGCGCTTTTCAGAAACAAGGCTCACCGGCAGCTTCACTGCATCGGCATCCTTTCGATAATCCCTGTTCGAATAATACTTTGCCAAATGCCTCCAAAACAATGGGTCAGCAAACTTTTTTAGCTCACAAACAAGATTCTGGCGCTTTGCCTTGTCAAACTGGCCCTGCCACCCGCCCTTCTTGTCATTCCAATGCCTGCGCAAAGAAGTCGCATCGTTCAATAATTGTTTCAAGCGCGACTGCGTTGGATAAACAATCTCGGGCCAATTGCCCTCTTCAGGCAAACTGGAAAGATTGATTACGCCCCCCTTGGCAAAATAACGCTTCAAAGCAACAAAACGCGCACCTTCCTTTTCCTTCTCCGAAAGAGCGGGAAACTTCTTTGCAAAATCAACAATATTCGAAACAACGCTTATCCTTGAGCTCATTGCAAAAAAAATATGCATCATAGGATTAATAAACATCAAGGAAAAAAATTTTTAAAGACAAAGAAATGAACGCGCAAACAAAAAAGCATTTAAATGTTCAACAAGCTATAGCAAACGACATTAATTTTTGAGCAATTATAGTCGTTTGCTATTTGTAAAGGACAATTAATCTGTTCAATTATTTATGTCCTTTACTATATTTCTTGCATATGGCAGTTCAATGACCAAAATGGCTTGGCTTGTTCAATAAGAGTAAAAACCCGAAACAATAGAAATCCAACTTGTTTCAAAGTTAAAACCAGAAAACCATTTTTTGCGCGGTTATTAAGAAGACAAAAAAACAACTCTCGCAGTTAAAAGAGTTTTTGCAGAAATAATTAATTAAGTGATAAAATGCACCTTGGAATCATTGGACCAACGCAATGGCAAAAAAACTGCAAAATC
>CAYOAS010000022.1:0-12930 GCA_964402015.1 uncultured archaeon
GCAAAAAACAGGCACTACCAAATGTAGTCAATAAAATTCAGCTAAAAATCAGGTATCTAGATTGAAAAAAATAAGCCTAATAAAAAAGCGAGCCGGCTAATGACTTGGAAAAAAAGTAGCGATGGCAAAATATAAGTGTCAATCAAAACTTTCCCTTCCGCTACGCAACAGACAAAAAAGAACGGATGAAAACAGTAATAGAAAGAGCGCTTGAATACAAGAAAGAAAAACAGCGCAGCTAACTTTTTGGATTTTGTTGTTTGTCTTTTGCTTGTGCCCAGAGAAATTCAAAAAAACCAAATTGTGGTGTTAGAATAAAATACAAACGTGTTTCATTTCCAGTTTGAAATGAATATTTCCTGCCAAAATTCTTCTTGTCACAATGGATTTTCTTTTGCCTTCGCATATCGTTAACTATTTTAACGTTTCCAAGCACACTAGAACTATGCAAGAGTATAATGTAAAGCATGTTTCCCCTGTTGTTTCGCGGAAAAAATTCCAGGGGCACGTTTATAATGTTACTACCGAAACAGGCAACTTGTTTGTAGAAGACATTTTGGTTCACAATTCAGGCGGCCTTGGAACTCCGGCGCACTTGAGGATTGAAGCCGGCTTGATTCACAAAAGTTCCGGTGGCGTGCTATTTTTGGATGAAATTGCTACTCTTTCCCAGAAGGGGCAGCAGGAATTGTTGACAGCAATGCAGGAAAAAAAATATTCAATTACCGGCCAAAGCGAAATGTCTTCTGGAGCCATGACTAGAACAGAGCTGATTCCTTGTTTTCCGGCTGGAACAATAATTGCAACTGAAAAAGGCTTTGTTGAAATTGATAAATTTGTGAACGGGCTGTTTGAAAGTCAAGCATGGCAAGTTGGCAAAGAAAATAGTGTGGATTTTTTGGATTTACTGGATTCTATTAAAGTTTGGGTTCCAACAGATAACGGAATTTTTTTAGACAAATTGGAACGAGTTTATAGGAAGCCTTTTTCTGGTAAATTAATAAAAATTACTTTTGATGATGGCAGTGAATTATTGGCGACCAAAGAGCATCCAATTAAAACGCCAACGGGTTTTATCCAAGCAAAAGACCTTAAAATCAGGCAGGCAGTAGAAGCGATTTCACCAATAATTGATGATATGAAAATAATTGAAACATACAATAAAGAAAATCAGCGAGTTGCAAAGGCATATGCTGCTTGGAAAGCAAACCCATCATTAAAATCCAAAATACTCGGGGTTGATTATAAAACAATCGCTGCTTGGAAAAAAGGAACAGTGCCAAGGACCCTTCGTTGCATTGATTGGTTGAAAAAAAGAAAATTGCTTCCTTTGCTTTACGAGGATTCTAGATTGGGTCTGATTGCACGAATCAGTGGTGCTTTATTTGGAGACGGGGGTTTAACAAGAACTGGGTTGTTTTTTGTAACTGATTCAAACAGCAGAATGGACTTGGATGCTTTTAAGTATGATTTGATTAAAACTTTTGGGGACGATTTGGAATCAAATTTTGTTTTCAGAAAACACGCTTCAAAAAAAGGGAGCGGTATTGATGTTTCTATGCATAATGCTTTTGTTTCCAGATTTTTTGCTGCGCTTCAGGTTCCTCGCAATGGCAAGGTAGCACAGCAGTTTGAAGTTCCTGCTTGGGTAAATTCTTCAAATGAAACAAAAAGAGAGTTTTTTTCTGCATTGTTATCCTGTGAAATGTGCGGCAAAATAAAAAATGCTGGCGGTAAAATATCATTTGTAATGGCAAAGGTTAAAAAATTTGAAAAACAACACATTGCTTTTTTAAATGAAATAAAAAATTTTTTGGCTGAAAACAAAATAGAGACGAGCAAAATTATTGAAAACAGGAGTTATATGAGAAATAAGACTGGCACGCCAGAAACTGCTGCGCTTTATTCTTTTAATATTCAGAATAACTGTGGGAATATTGCCCGCTTTATGAATCTGGTTCAGATTTGTTATGCAAGTAACAAAGCGGGTTATATGAAAAGGCGGTTTGAAGCAGCAGCAATTTACTCTGAAAATTTGGGAGTATTAAAAACAAATAAAGTTAATGCTCTGAAATTGCGGGCAAAGGGTTTAACTATAAAAGAAATAGGCAATTGCATTAAGCTTTCAAAAAACACTATCCTGAAGACAATTGAGCCGACTTACAATCAGTATTCTTCCATGCACAAAAAAATAGCAGCAGACCTAATGAAAACCGGCTTGACTGCCAAAAAAGCTGCGCTAAAATTAAAGATGCCATACACTACTTTACTTTATTGGAAAAATAATGGTGAAATGAATGTTTAACACGACAACAAAAAAGATTGTTTCAATTGAAGAAACAGATTATTCCGGAATGGTTTATAATCTAAAAACAGTTTCTGGCACTTATTTGGCTAATGGTATTGCTGTTCATAATTGTGATTTTGTTCTGGTTGCAGCTGGAAATTATGAAGATTTGAGAAAGGTTCATCCCGCGCTCCGTTCAAGAATCCGCGGTTATGGGTATGAGGTTTACATGAACAGTGACATGCCTGATACCCCGGAAAACAGGTTAAAGATTGTAAAATTTGTTGCGCAGGAAATAAAAAAGGACGGAAAAATTCCTGCTTTTTCAAGAGAAGCTGTTGAAGAAATAATTTTTGAAGCAAGAAGGCGTGCGGGAAGCAAGAACAAGCTGACTTTGAAATTGCGCGATTTGGGCGGTCTTGTCCGCGCTGCCGGAGACCTTGCAAAAGAAAAGGGAAAAATTCTTGTAGAGCGCCAGGATGTTTTTGAGGCAAAAATGAGCGCAAGGACATTGGAGCAGCAGATGGTTGGAAAAATTTTGGAGCACAGGAGAGAATACAATGTTTATTTGACTGAAGGCAGTGCTGTCGGCAGAGTAAATGGCCTGGCTGTTTCTGGCGACGGGGATGCCGGCCTGGTTTTGCCAATCGAAGCAGAGATTGCACCGGCACAATCGAGCGCAGAGGGAAAAATAATTGCCACTGGAAAGCTTGGAGAAATTGCAAAAGAGGCAGTGCAAAATGTTTCGGCTCTTGTAAAAAAACTCAGTGGAAAAGACATAAGCAAATTCGATTTGCACATTCAGTTCTTGCAATCTTATGAGGGCGTTGAAGGCGATTCTGCAAGCGTTTCTGTTGCAACAGCTGTCATCAGCGCGCTTGAGGGAATTCCGGTAAAGCAATCGCTTGCAATGACTGGCTCTTTGAGCGTGCGCGGAGAAGTATTGCCAGTCGGCGGCATTAGTGCAAAAGTCCAGGCTGCAATAAAAGCTGGCTTTAAAGAAGTCATTGTTCCAAAATCAAATATTGAGGATATTGTTTTGCCGGAAAGCGAATTGAAAAAAATCCGTGTTGTTTCAGTTTCCAACATTTCCGATGTTTTGGATTGCGCATTTGAAAAATCAAGCCAAAAAATAAAGCTGTTGAAAGACCTGGACAAGCTAGTGAAAATCAATTTGTCAAGAGTAATAGAAAAAACAATAGAAAAAATTTCAGCCTAAGCATTCTGAACCTGCGGTGTTCGGAAAAAAAAGGTTTCAGAGCCAGCAATCCTTATAACACTAAAGTAGACCCTGACAACACGAAGATACCCCATACAAAAAAAATTACCCAAAACAGTATTCTAGTTTGACTAAAAAAAATAATAAAGGGCATAAAAATGGAATATCATGGCTCAAAAAGCTAAGATGTCGAGACCATTTCGAAGAGGAGTTGTTTGTCTTAAGAGGGCTTGGCGCGTAATTGTAGGCTCTTACAAGACAGGAAGGGGCACGGGTCGTACTGATGCACTCAAAGAAGCAGCGCTTGTTGAAATGAAAAAGAAAAAACCTGATTGGGAAAAAATACTTCGTGTCAGAAAAGCAGTGGAAGAGGACATTAAACGCAACGAAGAATTTATACGGCAAGTCAGGAAACTAATGAAAACTGCTCAAAAAATAGGCAAACCAGCTGATTCATATGAGGGCTTTATAAAAAAATCGCAAGCAGCCATTTTGTCCCATAAAAGGTTCTTGCGTAAAATAGGCTGGAGACACAGGTAGTGCAATAGGTTTCCGTCTGTTTGTTTTGAAACCTGTTTTTTGTTTTCAGTTTGCTAATATTATTCTTCCGTCGCGGAATGTGAAGTCTTTTTTCTTTATTTTTGCTGTTTCTTTTGTGCGCACGTTATGGAAAGCAATGTTTTCTTTTTCCGCGTCAATTGCTTCAATTTTTCCGAGCCATTTTCCCTGTTTGTCGTAAACTGGCAATCCCATTAATAGTTTTGTTATTTTTCCGCGCACGTCAAAGACCTTTGAAGACTGGTAAACGAGGAATAATACCAAAAAGCTGAACAGAATGCATCCCAAAAACCAGTTTAAATCTGCTTGTTTCAGGAACACTTGAGTTCCTGCATCCAGAATCAGCCAGACCAGGAAAATTGAAACGGAATACAAAAAATACTTGCGCAGTGCAAACGCTTTTTTGAAGTGCACAGTGTCAATTCCTTTTCCGATTACAAAGCTGAGTGCGGAAAGCGCTGCAAAAAAATATGCTTGTTGCGCGCTCTGGATTGAATTCAATACAAATTCAAGGTCTTTGTTTGCCGCAAAATTTGCATATGCTGTTATTGCGCCGAAAGCGAGAATGAAAACGCTCCCGATATAAAAAGGAAAGCTCATGCGCTGTATTGAAAAGCTCGAGCCAAAACTCCTTATTCCGGAAACAATGGGTTCTTCCAAACCAAAGCCTTTCAAGAGGAAATATATTCCGATTACAAGCGAAACCAATTGCAGGCTGAGGGAACCAAAGAAAAAATATGCCAAAAAAATTACTGCCGGAATAAGCAACAGCCTTGAAATGCTCGGGTCCTTGAACGCTTCAATTATTGTATAATAAGTGCTTTCCACTTCTTTTGCCTGTTTTATTATTACAACCTCTTTTGAAACCAACCGCATTTTTGATTGCAGCAACGGCAATACCTGCTCGTCTTCCGCGCCGTCAGTTACGAGCACAAAACCGTCCGCGGGATTTTTTTCCAGAATTGAATCCAATTGCTCCATTATTTGCCTGTCGGACTTGAAACCGCTTTTGTCAACGCCAGTAAATATTGCTACCTCTGTATTCTGGATTTCTTCTTTTACCTCGTCAAATTTTTTTATTGCCGCAAACATGCTGTTTGAATCGCTTTCAGAGGGATCTGCAACAGCCAATTTTGCTGCTGCATTCAATACAGCGCGCCTGCCAATGACCGGGCCTTGAATGCCTGTTTTTCTGCCCAAATCGTTGTCGCGGTCAACGCACACTACCAAAATGCTGTTAATCGTCTTCAATTCTACCACATTTAACCCTATTGCCAAGAAGTCTATAACCTGAACTTATTAGGTTATAGATGAATTGGTAATCCGTGTTTTTATTCTTTTCTGTTCTAATTTGTTCTATGGAGAAAACGAGCATTTCTATTTGGAAAGACACAGTAGAAAAAGTTGCTGTTTTGGCTAAAAAAGAAAATCGTAGCATATCGGCTCAGATAGATTACATTATACAAAAATATTTTGAAGGACAGGGAAAAAAATGATGGCATACAAGTTTCGGCTTTATCCTTCAAAACAACAAGCACAGGCATTGTTCAAGACATTCAATTTGTGCAGATTCATATACAACAATCTATTGGAAAAACTGAACAATAGCAAAAAGATTAATAGAAAAGCAATCCAACATTTAATTGTTGAATTGAAAAAAGAATATCCTGAACTAAAAACGGTTTATTCAAAAACATTGCAGTATGAATGTTATCGGTTGTTTAGCAATTTGTGTTCATTATCCCGATTGAAAAAGAAAGGGCAAAAGGTGGGAAAATTGCGTTTCAAGGGAAGAGATTGGTTCAAGACAATCAATTACAATCAAAGCGGTTTCAAGTTGGAGCAAACAGGAAAACGCTTTGGCAAATTATCTCTTTCAAAAATAGGCAATCTAAACATTCGTTGCCACAGAATAACAAGCGGAAAAATCAAGCAAATAACAATCAAGAAAAGCGCAAACAAGTGGTATGCTATTCTAATAACTGATGGAACAAACAATCGCCAATGTGGAACTAGAAAGATTGGCTTGGACTTGGGAATAATCAATTTTGTTGCAGACAGCAATGGCAACAAAACAAAATCACCATTGTTCTTGAAAAAGAACTTGGCAAAAATCAAGTTGGCACATCAAGATTTATCAAGAAAAAAAAGGGGAAGCCAAAACAGAAAAAAGTTAAAACAACATTTAAACAAACTTTATGAAAAGGTTGATGACCAACGAAACGATTTTTTGCAAAAGCTATCAACAAAAATCGTTTCAGAAAACAAACTAATCTGTATAGAAAAGCTCGTCATCAATAAAATGGTTAACAACAAGAAAAACAAACATTGGAACAAGCGGAATATGCTTGATTGTTCTTGGGCAACATTTACTTCCCTACTAAAACGCAAGGCTGAAAGTGCTGGTGCAAAAGTAATAGAAGTAAATCCAAAGAACACAACAAAAACGTGCAGCAATTGTGGAACTATGCAAGATATTCCATTATCACAGAGAACATACTCTTGTGATTGTGGATTGGAATTGGATAGGGATACAAATGCCGCTAAAAATATATTGGCTCTGGGACAGGGCTTTGTTGAGAAATTTCCTCTACCTTCCGACAATGTTGGAATGCAAGAACATTCAATGAAACAAGAAGCCATAACCTCAACACTAAAAGCGTTAGGTTATGAATAGTTCACATAATTATTCAAAGCAATGTTATATATACATTAATTCCATATCAAAAATATAATAGTTATGATAATATCTGGCAAAAAGCAAAAAAGTGGTAATTGATGGCAAAACGATTGGGCCAACTGGAAAGCTATAAGGTAAAACAATGGATTTTTGTCCTTATTGCAATACTGGTTTGTGCAATAATTTATCTTTCCATGGCAAACCAGGAAACAATTGTCCCGCTTGTTCTGGTTCTTGCACTTTCGGCAATAGCTCTTTTTTTAGTAAAACAATACGATTTTTTGCTTACACTAAAGGAATACGAACGCGCTGTAATTTACCGCTTTGGCCATGTGAACAGGGTTGGCGGGCCAGGCTGGACTTTAATGTTGCCACTGATTGAATCTTTCAAGCTCGTTGATTTGCGCACAAGCACTATCGACATTCCCGAACAAGAAGTAATAACCAAAGACAAGATTGTAACAAAGGTTGACGCAATTGTTTATTTGTACGTAAAGCCTGACAGCAGTTCTGTAACGCACAGCGTTATTGAAATTGATGATTACAGAAAGGCAGCGGAATTGTTTGTTCTTTCTTCAATCCGCGATGTTGGCGGAACAATGACCTCGAGCGAACTGATTTCAAACACAGCAGAGCTTAACACAAAAGTAAAAGAAAAAGTTTCCCAGATTGCCGACAGTTGGGGCGTTACAATTGAAAGCGTTGAAATCAGCAGCATAAAATTGCCAGAAACAGTTGCAAGCGCAATGCACGAGCAAAAAGCAGCAGAGCAAAAAAAGCTCGCGCGAATGGAATCAGCGCTCGCAAACCAAGCAGAAATAGACGCAGTAAGGACAGCAGCAGACCAGTTAAGCGACAAGGCGCTTGCCTATTATTACATTCGCGCTTTGGAAAAGCTTGGAGAAGGGCCTTCAACAAAATTCATTTTTCCAATGGAATTAAGCAAGCTTGCTGAACAGCTTGCGGGCAGAGTAAAAAGCGGTGTTTCATCTGGAGATTCTGAAATGGAAAAATTGTTCAAAAAATATGCGCCAGCAATAAAAGCCTTTGTTGAAAACGAAAAAAAACAAAAAGGCAACGCAAAAAAGCGATGAATTTGCGCGACAGATTCTTTTTTTAGCCAATGCAATTAAGCAGTTCACTAAAGAACAATGGCTTAACGCTCTAGGCTTTAAGCTGAAGATAAAAGCAATATTGATTATTGCTTCTAAAACGCCGTGGAATTTATTCTATGGTTCTTCACACGTTGAGAATAAGGTATGCCTCAATTATTGCTGCTGCGAATAATACAATGAATGCTGTCACGACAAGCACTGCTGCATCCTTTAAGCAGTTTTCAAAAATGTTTTTTTTGTATTTTCTCGTTATGCCAACGCTGATTATGCCGCCGGCAATTGCGCCAATAAAATAAGCTGTTATTTCCGGAATGCCGTGCGGCAGCAATCCAATCGCGCGCATGCTTGCCCTCACGAGGTCTGTTGCAAGCAATTCTTTTCCAATTACAAGGCCAATCACTGAAGCATTCCATGCTATGAGAAAAATCGCGCCAACGCCATATGCAAAGCTGAAGAGTATTGCCCATAATAATACCATTGCGTTGTTGTAGAAAATGCAGTTAATTGCAAGGCCAAAAATGTCAGAGCTCTTGCACGCTGTTGCTAAAGCGCTTGTTTGTGTCGCGTTCCCGCGCAAATTGGTTATCTGAAGCCATGTTGTTTCCTGTTCCTTGAAAGCAAGGTCGCGTTGTGGTGCGGGCAAATAATAATACCAAAAAGCATAGCAGACAATCAAGCCAATGAAAAACCAGCTGTAGACTTCAATTATGTCAAAATGCCTTTCGAGGAACGTTAACGGGGGACCCGGGCATTTTTCCTCTTCTTTTTCTTCTTTGATAAAAATAGCGTAAAGCACTGGCACTATTGCCACTGTAACAAAAGCAATGCCTAAAACGCTTGCTGCGTTTGGAAAGGTTTGCAGGCTCGCGAAGATGCCGACAGTGCACAATACAAAGGCATTGACAAGCATTGCAATTGGGTGCCTTCTTGCAAAATTTGCCTTTAAAACAGATTCCAAAACCATTTTTTGCCCTTCCGCATAAACCAGTGTTTTTTTATAGTTTTCCTATCCTAAAAAATATGGAAAAGAAGTATTTAAACCCGCTCTTTTTTGCTGTTGTTTGAAAAAGGTTTTTTTTTATGAGTCAA
The DNA here is from genome assembly GCA_964402015.1 of uncultured archaeon. Lineage (GTDB taxonomy): Archaea > Iainarchaeota > Iainarchaeia > Iainarchaeales > JAGVWC01 > CAYOAS01. The sequence continues at coordinate 8,949 of CAYOAS010000022.1, forward strand.
GACAAGGAAAGCGAAAGCAAAATGGTTTTTCCAGGCACATTCCTCGGGGCAGAAGAAGAATATCTTGCCGGAAAGAATGCTGGTGTTGATGATTATGGCAATATTGTCGCCTGCACTGTTGGAAAAAAGGAAACAATCGCGCGCAACCGCAGCATTGAAATAAAAAAGCCCGGCAAGAACGCTTTGCCTTTCGAGCCAAATGATATTATCCTTGGCAGGATTTCTCTTGTAAAAGAGAACAGTGCAATGGTTGAAATTGACAGCGCAGAGCGCAACGGAATGGAAAAAAAGATTTTGCGCGGAGTTGCGGCAATAATGATCAGAATGGTTGACGCTGGTTTTGTAAGGCAATTGTCGGACAAATTTCGCATTGGCGATATTGTAAAGGCAAAGATTGTTTCAGTTAGTTCCTGTGGCATCGATTGCAGCACTGCTGACGACAGGGAATTTGGGGTAATAAAGGCTTTCTGCAAAAAATGCAGGCAGCCGTTGCAATTGTTTGGAATGCAGTTGAAATGCCTTAATTGTGGCAATACTGAAACGCGGAAGATTTCAAGCGATTATGTTTTGAAATAATAAAATAAAATTTGAGGTGTTTTTGTGGAAATTGAAATAATCAAAAGCCAGCAGAATCACGCGGAATTCAAGATAAAGGGAGAAAGGCATACTTTGCCAAACCTGTTGCGCAACCGCCTGCTGAAAGACAGCAGCGTTGTTTTTGCAGCATACAAGCTTAAACACCCGCTCGACAACGATTCTGTTTTTGTAATAACAACAAAAGGAAAAACCGCAAAAAAAGCATTGCAGGAAGCCTGCAACAAAATCGATTCCGAACTGGAAGAATTGCGCAAGGCAATAAAAAAAGCAATGAAGTGAGCGCGAATTGTTTTACCTAAAGCCATTGATGAGAACAATTGCTTTTGACGATGGTTATTTCAAACCCAAAAAAAAAGGCAAGGCGCTTTTGGTCGGCATTCTTTCCCGCTTTGACAACCACATTGAAGGAATTGTTTCCGCCAAAATTTCCGTTGACGGCTTTGACAGCACAAAAAAAATTTTTGGCTTGATAAAAAAAACGCGTTTTGGCGAACAAGCGCAGTTCATTCTGCTTAGCGGCTTGAACTTTGCGGGCTTCAACATTGTTGATGTGCTGCAATTGTTCAAGAAAACCAAAAAGCCAGTAATTATTATTTTTCGCAAAAAGCCCGATTTGAAAAAGTTTTTTTTGGCAATAAAAAAAACCAAGAGTGCAATGAAGCGCCGGCAGCTTGTTTTGAAAGCCGGGGCAATTTATTCTGTTGGAAAGATTCATTTTCAGGCAATCGGAATTTGCAAAAGAGACGCCGCGCAATTAATAAAAAGGCTTTGCGCCAACTCTAACTTGCCAGAGCCAATCAGGCTGGCGCACCTGGTTGCGAGCGGACTTTCTCTGGGGGAAAGCACGCGCCCGTGAAAATAAAAAGTTTAGTATTTGAAGAGTGGTTTTTTTTGGGCATAATGGACAAACTGAAATGGCTTGACCCGTTCACTTATGTGGATTTACTGCTTGAAAAATTCAATCCAAACCACAACAAAGTTGTTGACTGGTCTGTTTACCTTGTCAGCGCTTTCGTTTTTGCCTGGATATTGTACTCGCTTTTTGGCATTGCCTTTGGAACAAGCGCGCCATTCGTAATTGTTTTGAGCCCCAGCATGGAACCAGTATTATATCGGGGAGACATTGTTGTGATGGTTGGCGCGGCTCCTGAAACAATAAAGGCGCAATCTACAATAATTGATTTTCCTTTGGGTGAAAAAGCATTTTGGGATTTTGGAAAAATAGCTTATGGCACTGACGAAAAGGGAAATCTTTTTGCAAAAAATATTTTTTTGAGCGAGCAACAGGTTTTTGACATTACAAAAGACGGGGACACGATTGTTTATTTTTCGCAGTACAGGCAGGAACCAATCATTCACCGGGCAGTGCTGAAAATAATCGCTCCCGATGGAACTTTCATTATAACGAAGGGTGACAGCATTCACAATACGACAATTGACCAGGATTGCGGGCGCGTTATCAATGAAAGGCCGGAACGCGATTGCATTACTCTTTATCCAATAACTGCAAAAGACATTCAGGGAAAAATGTTGTTCAAAATTCCCTTGCTTGGATATGTCAAGCTGTTGATTTTTGATGACATTCCACAGCTCTTGTTCGGCTGCCCGAAAGGAAGGGTTTGCTATTTTCCGTAAGGGCTTATTATAAAAAAAGTTTTTTTGTGCAGTTTCCTTTAAAAATTTGTTGAACCAAAGAATCTGAATCGAAATGGTGAAAGAATGGTAGAACTTGTTTTGGAGAATGCTGCTGTGTTCAAGAAGTGCATTGATGCTATTTCTGTTTTGATTGACGAAGCCGAGTTTATTATTGACAAGGATGCTGTGCGCCTGAAGGCAACTGACCCTTCGCAGATTTCAATGGTTGATTTTGTATTGGAAAAAAGCGCTTTCAAGCATTACCGCGTTGAAAACCTTACGAAAATCGGATTGGATTTGGATTATTTGTCGCAGGTAATGAGCCGCGCTGGTTCAAGCGATGAATTAATGCTTTCGCTTGACGAGGCAAAATCGCGGTTGATTGTTTCTTTCAATGGAACTTCAAAACGCAGCTTTTCCGTTCCATTGATCGATGTCAGCGCCGCGGAACTGCCGACGCCAAAAATAGAGTTTGATTCAACAATAAAAATGTTGGCGGGAATTTTCCAGGACGGCTTGAAGGATGCTGTGCTTATTAGCTCGCACATTACTGTTGGGGTAAGCGATGACAATTTTTTCCTTAAAGCTAATTCAAGCAAGGGCAGTGTTGAAAACACGACAAGCAACAAGGAAAAAGGCATTATTGATTTCAAGGCAACAAAAGAATGCACAAGCATGTTTCCGCTTGATTACCTGACTGACATGTTAAAGGTTGCAAGCTCTGACAATGAAATAACAGTTTACCTGAAAAACAATGCCCCCATAAAAATTTCTTATTTGATTGGCAAAGCGCAGATAACTTATTTCCTTGCGCCGCGCATAGAAACAGAATAAAATTGAGGACTATTAGTTTTTTTTCTTTGCAAACAATTATATTTTTAACAGATTCAGAATTTGTTTTTTTCGGGTGTGCAAATGATTTGTTTTATTGCGCTATTTGTTTTTGCAATTCTGGCGATTTTCTCTGCAAGATACAGGCCGTTTGCTTTGGAAGCATTCGACTGCGTTTTCCGCAGGGTAACATTGCGCCCGTGCACAACTGGCTTTGACAAGAAAATGAAAATGCGCATCAGCACAAGGCTATTGGCAAAAAACCCGTGCTTGGGAAAGTTTGTGAACAAGCACTTCGAGGCTATTTCTTGGTTGCTGACAATAACAATGATAGCCAGCTTTTTTTATGCTGCTCTTGGAGTTTACAACTGGTGGGCATTCGGCAACTGCAACGGCCCGAATAGCAATGCTGCCTGCATATTAAATGACCTCACTGGCAAAAACGAGCCGCTGGGCTGCGAATGCGATGTAAATGGTTGCACCCAACAGGATATAGCCTATTGCAATGGCGACTGCAATTGCCTTTCGAGCCTCTGCCTGCAACAGGCAATATATCCAAAATAATTTTTGCCCGCACGGGCAGCAAGAGCTTTGCCTATAAAGTCAATCTTGCCCACAAAGTCAAAAAATTGCCCACAAAACTAATAATATTTATTTTATGCGATTTTTTGTTTATGCTTTTTGCCCAAATGTTTTGCGATTGACCTAAGCGAAGCCTCAATAATCTTTATGTCACACTTAAACGGAGCAACGTTGAAACAACGTTTAGCATGATTAAAGCAAAGTTCAACGACCTAATAAAAAACAAAAAACCGACAGCGCAGGTAAACGAATTGCTTTGTAAAATATTATGCCATAATATTGTTGTTTTAATTCACGAAATGCACGAATTAAATATTAACCCTCAATTTGAGCAAAA
>CAYOAS010000023.1:0-12718 GCA_964402015.1 uncultured archaeon
TAAGTCTTTCCATCGTATTTTTCGAAGAGAATTTTGGATGTTGTTTTAAGAACTCTCCAGCTTTCCATTCTAAGAACTCGTTTAATCTCCAGTGTTCCGTAGAATCAGGTTTATGTATCTTTACATCAATTCTATCCCCCGGTCCAAATTCAAATTTCTCCGTTCTATACTTTTTGAAAGTATCTTCTATAAGCAGCCCTTCTTTTGCGAGTTGTGCAACAAAATCAGTTATATCCCGTTCGAATTTTTGGACAATTGGCGATTTCTCAGCCATTGTTTTTTCTTTTGCTACCTGCCCGGTAGAAGGAGTAAACAAGGCGCCGCCTATAACCCCCGCTCCAAGTGCAATTCCAAGAAATTTTGCAATCGCCTTTACTTTAGCGTTCATAACCTTAACCATCCAATCACCGACAATCTTTTTGTAAGAATCCTTTTTTATTGTTTTCCGTTAACACTTGTTGCGTCTTGTGTTTTTTATGCTCTTTCTGCTCTTTTTACGCCTTTTGTTTTTCTGATTTTTTCGAGTACTTTTTCAAGGTCTGCGAGCGTTTTGATTTTGATGTTTAGCAGGCAGGTTATTGTGTTGTTTGGCAATAGTTTTGCATTTGTCGCGTTTATTGCCGCGTTGGATTCTGATATTGTGGTCAGTATTTCTGGCAGCATGCCTGGTCTGTTTTCTGATTCTATTTTTATTATGACGTTGTAATTGCCTTTTTCGAAAAGCTCTTCGGACACGCTTATTTTCTTGTTTTTTGGGATGCATTCGAGGTTTTTGCAGTCAGCGCGGTGGATTATTATTTTTCTTTTTGTTGTTTTTACTCCGATTATTTTGTCTCCTGGCAGTGGGTTGCAGCACTTTGCTGTTCGCGCTTTTTCCTTGTTTTTTTTTGAAAGTTCAAGCATGCCTCTTATTTTTTGGATTATGTTGGTTTTTGGTTTTGTTGCAATTTGGATTTCGCAGGCTTGCCTTATGTGCTGTTTTGCTTTTTCTGTTTTAACGAATGACAGCCATTGTCTGTTTGGCGTTTGCTTTTCGCTGGTCATTATTTCTACTGTGTCGCTGTTTTCGAGCTTGTAATCCAGCGGCACGATTTTTCCGTTTACTTTTGCCTTTTCGCATTTTAATCCCAGGTCTGAATGTACTGCGAACGCGAAGTCTATTGGCGTTGAGCCATCGTCTAATTCTATCAACTGGTTTTTTGGCGTGAAAACAAATACCTTGTTTCCTTCAAAGCGCAGTTTCATTGATTCCATGATTTCTTTTTGGTTTTTTGTCTCGCGTTGCCATTCTGTCAACTGTTTTGCAATAGAAAGCTGGGAATCGAACTGCCTGTCTTTTTTGTATTGTTTGTATTGCCAGTGCGCTGCCAAGCCGTCTTCAGCGTTGTTGTGCATTTCCCATGTTCTGATTTGCACTTCTATTTGTGTGTTGTTTATTTTGAAGTTGGTGTGTATTGACCTGTATCCGTTTGGTTTTGGCTTTGCAATGTAATCGTCAAAATCGCCCCGCATTTGTGCATAGTGCTGTTGTAGCCTTGCAAAGACTTCGTAGCATTCTTTTTCGCTGTTACAGATGATTCTTACTCCCATTAAGTCGTTTATTTCGGAAAATTTCTTGTTTTGTTGCGTCATTTTTTTGTTTATTCTGTAAAAATTTTTTGCCCTGCCGTATACTTTGCATTCTATTTTTTCTTCTTGCAGGGTTTTTTCTATTTTTTTTGCTATTTCTTCGATTTGCCTTTCGCGTTCCTCGCGCGTCTGTTTTATTTCCTTTTTTATTTTCTCGTATGCTTCGGGGTCGAGTTTTTTCATTGCCAAATCTTCTAGTTCCCAGCAGATTTTGTGCAGGCCAAGCTTGTGGCATATTGGTATGTAAATGTCAAGCGTGTTTTGCGCTATTTCTTTTTGAAGTTCTTCCGAAAGGTATTCTATTGCGCGCATTGTTTCGAGCCTTGCTGCAAGTCTTACAAAAATCATCCTGATGTCTTTTGCTGTCGCAAGAATCAGCTTGCTTAGTATTTCTGGTTTCACAGAATCCTTGTTTTTTGTTTCTATGGCATCGATTTTGTTGATTCCTTCGATTAGTTCTGCAACCGCTTTCCCGAATTCTTTTTCTAATTTTTCCTTGTTCCATTCCCTGTTTTTCAGCAGGGGGTGCAATAGGCCAGCGGTTATGGTTTCTTCGTCGAATTCCTCTTCAGCAATTATTGCTGCTGTGTTCAATAGGTGTGTTTCCCTTTTCCTGTTTTTGAATTCTGTCGGGCAGTTTTCCAGCGTGGAAATTGCTTTTTTTAACAGTTGCGCGTCTATTTTTTGGTTGTTTTCCTTAAGTTTTTCAATCAGTTCTTCCATTGAATAGTCGCGGTATTTCATGCGTCAAATAATAAGTGTAAATGCGTTTTTAAATCCAATTAACTGGAATTATTGTCTGTCAAAAACCGTTAAATCCAAAAGAATTTTTGCTTGTTTGAATTGTGGTTTGAATTGGAATTCTTTTGTCTGTAAAGACCTTGTGGTTCTTGGCATAATATTGCCGCTTTGCAAAAATGTTTTTTTTTGTTTTTTTCGTCTTTTTTTCCCTTTTTTGGGGGGCGCAGCGACAAGGTTTTAATTTTTTGTTTTATAATCCTTATGCTGGATAGTGTTGTTGGTATGAGGTTGCCTGTTTTGTTTGTGAATTTCAAGACTTTTGAGGAAGCCACTGGAAAGAATGCAATAGCGCTTGCAAGGCTTTGTGAGTCTGTTGCAAAGAGAACCAATGCAACGATTGTTCCTGTTGTCCAGGCAGTCGATTTGCGCGCTGTTTCAAACGCTGTTTCCTTGCCTGTTTTTGCCCAGCATGTTGATGCTGTTTCTTTTGGCGCAAACACTGGAAAGATTTTGCCGGAAGCAATAAGGCAAGCTGGTGCTGCGGGAACAATCATTAATCACGCGGAATTCAAGCAACCAAACGAGGCAATCCAGAAAGCGATTGAGCGCTGCCATGCAAACAATCTTTTGGTTATGGCTTGTGCGGAAACGCAAGAGCGGGCAGTGCAACTTGCTGCTTTTGCCCCGGATTTTATTGCTGTTGAACCGCCAGAGTTGATTGGGGGGAATGTCAGCGTTAGCACTGCAAGGCCAGAACTTATTTCTGATTCTGTTGCTTCAATAAAGGCAATGAATTCTTCAATCAATGTTATTACTGGTGCTGGAATAAAAAATGCTCGCGATGTTTCAAAGGCTGTTGAGTTCGGCACTGTTGGCGTGTTTGTTGCTTCAGGGATAGTCAAGGCTGTTGACAAAAAAACTGCCTTGCTGGAGCTTGTTTCTGGTTTTGGGAAGCGAAAATAATGGACATTACTGCAAACCAATTGTTGAATAAAAATTTTGTCAGTGTCAATGCAAGTGATTCCGTGAGCGAGATGCTTGGCGCGCTTGCAAAAGCAAGGCAGACGGGGGCTGTTGTTTTTGACGATTCCGGAAACTATTTTGGCATGAGTTCTAAACAAGCGGTTTTGCACAGGCGCACTGATTTTTCTCGCCTGAAGGTTGAGGCTGTTGTGGAAAAGAAACCGCTTGTGCCTGCGGATGCTGGCTTGCAGCAGATTGCTGAATTAATGGTTGGTTCTGATTCAAAGCTTTTGCCAGTTTCTTTGCAGGGAAAGATTGCAGGCGTTGTTTTTGCGATTGATGTCGTTAAACAGATAAAGTCAATTGCTGAATTGAAAAGCCTTTCCGCAAAGGATGTTGCTTCTTTGAATCCTGTTGTTTTGCAGGATAATTGCACTTTTGGCAATCTTGTCAGTTTAATGCAGGAGAAGCACATTAGCAAGGTTCCGATTGTGAACAAGAACAATACCTTGAAGGGTATTGTGAGTTTTTCTGATTTAATGGAATCTTATCTTTCCGTGCCGCAGAAAAAGGACGGTGTTGCAATGACCACGCGGGGAAAGTCAGCGCATGATATTGGAAAAAAACAAAAGGACATGTCGGAATTGCCTGTTTCCAATTGGGTTGTTGAGAACGTGCGGACTGTTTCACTGAAGGACTGTGTTTCTAAAATAATTGACACAATGCTTTCTGCAAAAATTTCTGATGTTGTGGTTGTTGAAAAAAACAAGATTGCGGGCATTGTGACTTTATGGGATTTGCTCGAGTGTTTTGTTCGGTTGAAAAAGGAAAGGAAAAACATTCAGTTTGTGAATTTGCCGGAGCTTGACGAGATTGACTCGCAGTTTTTGAACAATGCTGTTTTGGATTGCTTTGACAAGCTCAAAAAGGTTTTGGGGCAAATAAACTATTTTATTGTGCACTTCAAGTTTTTAGAGCACAAGGGCTTGAGGAAAAAGACTCTCGTGCGCTTGCGCCTTTCCGCGCCCGGAAAATTCTTTGTTGCCTCTTCCGAGGGCTGGGTTTTGCTTGATGTAGTTCATGATGCAATAAAGAATCTCGAACGCGAGGTTTTTGATTCTTCAAAAAAGTGAATAGCATGATTGTAACTATTATTATTTTTTGTTTTGCGCTTGCGGTAATGATTGTAAGCAGCCGCGTTGTAATAAACAATTCAATAAAGTTGTCAGAGTATTTTGGGATTTCCCAGCTTGCAATCGGTTTCATTCTGATTGCATTGACTGTTTCTTTGCCGGATTTGCTTGTTTCAGTCATTGCATCTTCTTCAGGCCACCCTGCTCTTGGAATCGGCGATGCTTTGGGCAGCACTGTTGCAAATATTTGCCTTGTTTTGGGCGTTGCAACTCTTGTCAGGCGCATTAACGTTGAAAGAAAGCACGTTTTGGATTCCACAGAGTTATTGCTTTTGATTGGGGCAGTGCCCGCAATTTTTTTGGTTCTTGGCGCGCTTGGTTTTATCGAGGGCGTTGTTTTGCTTATTCTTTTTGTTTTTTATTGTTTTTTCATTATGAAGGAAAAGTTTGCTTTGCAGCTTAAAGAAGGGGTTTCGCACAGGCAATTGGGCAGCATTGTTTTCTGGTTCTTTTTTTCCCTGATTATTGTTGTTTTGAGCGCGCGCTTTGTCGTGCAATCTTCTCTTGGCATAGCGAGTGCGCTTGGCATTGGAGAAGCTGTTTTGGGCTTGACGCTCATTTCTTTCGCGACAACCTTGCCCGAGCTTGCTGTTGATTTTGCGGCCATTCGCAAAGGGCAAATGGCTCTTGCAATCGGCGACATTTTGGGCAGTAGTGTCATCAATTTGACTCTTGTTTTGGGTTCAGTTCTGGTAATCAATCCCATAAAGACTAATTTTTCTGTTTTTACTGTCGCAATTTCTTTCGTGATTCTCGCAAACACTTTCTTGTTTTATTCGCTTGTAAAACACGAGGGCATTGGAAAAAAGCAAGGCATTGTTTTCATTTTGATGTATGTATTGTTTTTGATTGCCAGCCTTGGCTCGAAAGCGATTGCATGAAGGAATTTAAACAGTATCTTGCTATTTTTTTGAATGAACCTGCCTGTTTTTGCCGGTACTGAAAGGCAAAAGGTTTCCAAAATAATTGACTGGCTTTTTAAAAACATTAAGACAAAGAAATGGACTCGTGAAGAGTTTGAAAAAAAACTTTTTTCCAGAACCCCTGAACAAGTAATTTCAGAGGGGCATGTTTGCTACATGTTTCCCTGTGTTGATTTGTGTGCTGTTGCTTCTGAACTCCTTCTTGCAAACGGTTTCAAGCCAACAATTGTTTTGGATAGGAATGTTATGAAGGGGGAAAGTGGTTTTCACATGGCTGTTGAATTTTTGCTTTGTGGAAAGCCAGTTCATTTGAGAATTAGAAGGCATGATATAACTATTGTTGGTGGTTTTTTTCGGCAAACCGAAAAAAGGCCAGTTGTTCTAAAAGCCCAAGTTTCACATTCTGTGTTTTCCCAGTCATATTTTTCTCTTTTTGGGGTAAAAAATTTTACTGCTTTGGAGAAATTACTTGGAACCGAAAAGTTTTTGCTTACTGAAAGGAATTTGGAAAGAATGCATAACTTGTTTCCACGCTTGAACACTATGCGCAGAAGGGCTGTTTTTAGGAGTACGCGGCGTATTGTAAAAGTTTTCAGCAAAAAAAGATTGTGAATACAACTTGCATAAAATGGCTTTTCTGCAACAAGCAGTTGTTTTAAAAGTGCGAACTTGCCCTGGAGTGGGTTATTCCGTACTGAAAAAAGTTGTTCCGTTTTAGTGCTCCGCTCCGTTTTTCCCAAAGCACTGTTTGCTGCAACTACCGTTGCTTTCTTCCGAACCTCGCGGGGTTTGCTGCAATAAACAGCCTTTGAGGGCAGAGTTTCTTTGCGCCAAAACGGCTTTTTTCAATGCGGGTAATCGCCTTCAGGGCTTCGGCTCCGGCTAAAGCAGATTTCCGGTAACAGAGTACTGCTGCCTCTCCAGCCTAGTCCGCAACTAAATTATGACGGGGTATGTTTAAAAAACTGGCAATTTTTGCCAAAAGCTAGCTTGGCTTGCCTTGTACTTGTTCTTTCAATAATTCGCGCACAGCAGCAACGCCAGCAGCATAAACTGCCCTTTTTACAAAAGCAATTTGTTTTTGTGATAAAGTTTTCAAAGCGGGAGAGAAATCAATTTTTCCACTACTCGCAATTTTTTTTCCTGAAATAAGTAGGGGACTCATTTCTGTAAATTTTTTTCCCGGGAGGGGAACATACGCATGGAGGAAAGCTTTTCGTGTCGTCTCAGGCAAAAAATTCATCCCGCTTTTGATTAAGTCTTCTTTTGGGGTGTGCGTGGCTTTTGCAATGCTTTCCAGCGTTTTTTCAGAGACTACAAAATCATGAACCACTACTCCTTGACTCAGTTTCATTTTTTTTGCTTGTGAAGCCACATCGTCGTGATAGTAATCTCGCCAGGCTGCTATTGTTCTCAATCTTGTTTTAAGACCTGCTCCGTCTCTGACGCCTCTTGCAAACCAATACTGGAAAATCGTTGCTGTGAGTGGAAACAAGTGTGTTTTGTTTGGCTCTTTTTTGAACCAGCCAAGGTAATCTTTTGCAGCATACAGTATTTGTTGTGCGGCTTTCTGTTCTGCAATACGCCGGTCTCGTTTTGCATGAAAAAAGGAACTAATCCAACTGCTTTTTTTCTGAAAAATGCAATTAATCAAGTCACTTGCGTTAAGCAAAGTCCAACCAAATCTTTTGCGAAAATCTTTGAAATCTTTTGGCATTTTCCTGTATTTGCGCGGCAACATAAAGAAATAATTTACCACACTTTAATTAAATGTTCTTGACCAAACAAAAAATAGCAAGCCCCGCAATGTCAATTTGTCGCTAGGCAAATCCAACCTCAAAAAGAGGTTGGATGTTTGCCGGCTTTAGTAAAGCCGTTATTTTGCCGCGGAGGCCGTTGAATAAATTGTTTTCAGTGCAACAACGAGTGCTGCTGGCGCAGTGAAGATTGCAATGTTGAATACTATTGTTTGGAGCATTGTTCCAAGGCCAAAGCCAAAGGTTTTTGTCAGCTGGTCAATGAAAACAAGCCTTGCTCCGCCGCTTGATGTTGCAATCAGTGCAATTGCTGCTATCAGGAACGATCCAGTGTTTTCATCCTTTATGTTCAAGAATCCAACCACTAGCCCAAGCACTACCATTGCCAATACTACCCAAGGCACTACTCCTGTTGGGTCCATTGCCCCTGGTGCAACATTTTGCACTATTCCCGCAAGGATTGCTATTATCACGCCTCCAATCAGCGCATAGCCCCCGATTTGTTCCATGCTCATTTTTTCCCTCCTTTTTTGGAATTGATTTTGTACCAATATGGTTTTTAAGTTATTTAAATGAATGTTTTTTATAGCGTGTTTTTGGTGGTTTTTTGGCTTCGAATTTTTTGAAGGCAGCATTGTTGTTTGTCCTGTTTTTTGTTGTTTTTGAAGCCGGCTTTTTTTTTGGCCAGTTTTTATCTCCTGCTGAAAAAACAGTGGACAAGCCGATTATTGTTTTTGATTCTTCGTTGCAGAAGCTGCCGGAGCAAACTCTTTCTGCTTCAACCAATATTGTTGCTGTTACAAGCAATGGTTCCGGGCAAGTTAATTCTGCTGAAGTGGAAATTTTGTCGAATGGAAAAGGCAGGATTTTGTTTAACACAAACCCTTTTGCAGAGCCGGACACGCAGCAAAGCCTTGAGATTGCTGCTTTTGTGGCGTCTTCTTTTACTAAAAAAAGCCTTGCCGACAAAGATGTGATTTATAGCATTTCCAATACTGGCGCCCAGCTTGTTGGAGGGCCAAGCGCTGGTGCTGCTTTTTGCGTTGCAACAATTGCAGCGATTGAAGGAAAAAAAGTCAGGACAGACACTGCAATTACCGGCACAATCAACAGCAACGGCAGCATTGGCCCGATTGGCGGCATTGTTGAAAAAATGAATGCCTTGATTGAACAAAAGGCAAAGCTTTTTTTGATTCCAAAAGGCCAGGGTGTTGTTACAACCTATACTGAAAAAATTGAAACTCGCAGGCAGGGCAATTTTGTTTTTGAACTTCATCGCCTTGTGCCAAAGCAGGTTGATTTGCTTGAATTGGGAAAACAGCAGGGCTTGGAAGTGAAAGAGGTTGCAAACATCAAAGAGGCTGTTGCTGCGCTGATTGAGTGAGTTTTTGCATTAATGTTTTTATTGCTTTTTGCCCAATATGTTTTTTGGTGGTTTTTTTGGACAAAAAGCTTGTTGGAAAAATAACGCATTATTTTGACAAAATTTGCGTTGGCGTAATAGAATTGTCTGCCGAACTCAAAGAGGGAGACAAAATCAGCATTGAAACGCCTGGTGGCAGTTCTTTTGAACAGGTTGTTTCAAGCATGCAGATTGACAGAGTGCCAGTAAAAAAAGCAAAAAAAGGCGATGCAATCGGAATAAAGCTCGCACAGCCAGTGAGAAATGCCAACATATACAAAATAGTTGAATAATTGCACAAAACACTTCTCTTCACGGCAAGAAGCCTGGCAAGAAATATTCATTTCAATTCAAAAATGAAATATTTATATGCTTTCATTTGGTTTCTTTTGGTATGTAATATGCGCCTCTTGTTTTGCCTATTTTTTTTATGAGTCCTCTTTTTTCGAGCTCTTTTAGGTTGGATAAGATTGGGGGCAAAGAATAACCAATTTTTTCTGCAATAATACTGGCTTTGGCACTTTTAGATTCTAGAACAATCTTTAGAACTTTTTCTTGGGTTGGTGTCAGGTTCAATTGGCGAATTTTTTGGGCACTCTTCTTATTGTAGAGAGTGACTCTGAAAAAATTGCTTATTTCTTCGAAAAAAGGATCTGGAAGCGTGTTGGTTCGCATGGCTTCGATCATGCGGGGAATCCCAGTTCCAAGCCCTTCTCCATATTTTGCATGGCTCAATAACTGGTACAAATGTGGGTTTCTGTGAATGCTGATTTTGCCAAGTTCTGAAAACAAAAGGTCTTTTGGAAGAGGGCCGGGATTAGTGATTTCTATTCTGTCGTCAAAGATATTTACTTGAATGGCATTCTTATTGAAATAATCCCTGTGCCCAACAGCATTGATGACTGCTTCTCGAATAACTTGTTGAGGGTATTCTGGCTTTTCGGTTCTTCGAACCGCTTCAATTTGGATTTCTTTGACAGTGTTCAATTCGATAAAGCCAATGGTTTTTTCGATTGCATCAATAATTGTCGCGTTTAATCGTTGAGAATTTGCTATATAAATTGGTTCTATTCCCTTGAAACGGGTTAAACGGATTTCTGTTTGGGGAATGAAAGACTCAATATTCTTAGAAAAAAACAACATGGCCAAATTGGTTGGAGTGCTTTTGTTTGGGCCTTTCAATAATCCCAAGTTTTGAAGCGCGGTCTTTTCATCCAACTGAATCTTTTCGTCCCGCAATTTCAAGTAGTCCCTAATCTTTCCAAAATCCAAATCTTCAATGTTGCCAGAACTGCTGGTTTCTTCAAAACTCAAAATTTGGCGAACTCTCAAAAATTCTATTAGTTCAGTTTCATTCAATGCACGAGTAGTGTTACCAGTACGCACATAAACTTTCCCACTAAAAAAACAAGCATATTCATCACTCAACGGTTGAACCTGAACAATCAGAACATTCTTGCCTTCCTTTACAATTAAATGAAACTCAATCTTTGGAGTCGGCCGGCAATTCTGAATAATGTTAGCCAGTTTTTGTGTATACTCATCTAACCTGCTTTTTTGAATCCCAATAATTTCCCCAGATTTATCAACCCCAATAACCAAAAACCCGCCCTGTGGCTGATTGGCAAAAGCGCAGGCGGTATGCCCAATGCCAGAAGCATCAGAAATACTGACTTTGCGCTCTAGCGACTCGCTTTCATCTTGAACGATTACTTCTTCCAGATTCATAATCTTCATATCTTTAATAATATCTTAAAGTATTTTAAACTATCTTTAAATTTCTTTTGGGTTGTTGGTTTTTAATGGAATCCAAAGCGCCAAAATGCCCTAAATTCATCAATAACTGCAAAACAAGCTGTACAAAAATTCTTTTTGTGGATTGAAGGAAGAGTTTTGGCAAGAACGATTTCCTGCCAATGCTGTTTTTGGAAAGCGCGTTTACGCTTCTTCTATTCCGTTTTCTGTTACCCTGAAGATTGCTTCTCCGTCTGGCAGGCTTGGCGAGTCAACGAGTTTTGCAACGCGCTTGTCTTCTTTTGCCTTTCTTAGGTAGAGGCGGGTTTTGCTGTTGTGCGCAACTATTTCCCCACCGATTGGCGCTGTTGGGTCGCCAAACAATATGTCTGGCCTTTGCATTACTTGGTTTGTTACTAGGACAGCGATGTTGCGCATTTCTGCCAGTTTCATCAGCGTGTGCATGTGCTTGTTGAGTTTTTGTTGCCTGTCAGCGAGCATTCCCCTGCCGAGGTATTCCGAGCGAAACTGGCTTGTCAGCGAATCCACGATTATTAACTTGATGTTTTTTTCTTTTATCATGTCTGCTGTTTTCTCTGCAAGCAACATTTGGTGATCCGCATTAAACGCGCGGGCCACAAAGATATTTTTTAATACTTTGTCTGGGTCGAGCTTGAAGTGCTTTGCAATCGCAATTATTCTTTCTGGCCTAAAACTGTTTTCGCTGTCAATGTAAAGGCAATTTCCTTCCAAGCCGCCTTTTTCTTTTGGCAATTGCACTGTTACTGCTGTTTCAAAGCATAACTGGCTTTTTGCTGAAGCAAATTTGCCATAAACTTCTGTTATTGACTGGCTTTCGATTCCGCCGCCAATCAGCGCGTCAAGTTCTTTGCTGCCAGTGGTTATTTTTCCAACCAATAACCTTTTTTCAGCCAGCTTGTCAGCGCTTTCAAAACCCATTTCAAGCGATTCCCTTGCTGCACCGATTGCTTTTGCGGCAGTTACTTCTCCCAGTGCAGCAACTTCAACCAGTTCCATTGGTGATGCAACTGCAATGCTTTCAATAGTCTTGTATCCTGCTTGCATTAGTTTTTCCGCGCTTTGCGGTCCTATTCCTGGCAATTCCAAAATAGAAGTTATTTTGCCTTTTTTTTCGCTTTTTTCTTCTTTTTCAATTTGTTCTTCTGTTTCTTCTTTCAATTCTTCCGAATTCGTTTTTTTTGCGCTCATTTTTTCTCTCCTGCAATCAGGGCAGTATGGCCTGCTGCCGAGCCGCAGCACAACCTTGTCCCTATTGCGCAAGTATAATGATTGGTTGCTTTTAAAAGATTTGCAGGCGTGGTTTCCCCTGCCAAGCAAGTTTTTTACAGGTTCAAAGTTTGCTAACAGAATGTCTCCTTGTCTAATTATCATTCTACCCGCCTATTACTTCAGCGCTTGCGGCAAGCAATTCTTCGCTTAGGGCTTGTTAGGAATTAAAGTATGCAATTTAGACGTTATTGATTTTAGGGCGGTTTTTGGCTATTTGTGACTATTAGCAATAAAACAGCTTAAACAAACGTTCTGCCCCAAATTAGCCATCCTGCCAAAACAGACAAAATTGAGTAAGTTATTTTTGCACAAGCCCTTAGCTCTTCGTTTTCCTTAGCAAACCCTTTGTAGTATTCTTTCAGCAATTTTTCTTTGCCTTTTTCTGTAATCATTTTTTCAACCCGAGATTTATTGGTCTTTTAGCAGCACGGGCATTCTTAAGCAATTTAACCTCTTTGTGAGATAGAGGCGGGTAATACTGAAATTTATTTTTCATTGGTTTTGAAACAAGCAAAATATTTTGGCCCATGCCAAAACGCAATAATTTTGGTTGGATCCTGATTATGTGATTTTGGTGTGCCATTACAATGTCCCCGCCTTTGGCTTGTTTCCGCAAAATATTCACCCACCGTCTTTCGCGCACTTGAAACAGCAGATAACGGAATTCTTTTTCATTTAATCCCACTAACTCAGGCTTTACCCCCCAATATACTGGCATTTTTTCTCTAAGTTTTCCAACTCTGGAAGTATCCAACTTAACAACTTTCATTTCTTTTTCAACAGCTTTTTTTTCAGCTGCCCCCTAGGGATCGGGCTTGTGTACTGTGGAAACAGGGCCTTCAATAAACAGCATTTTTCCTGATCCTTCAATAAACAGCGTTTTTCCTTTTTGACCAAATTGCTCAATAATTTTTTCAGCTTTGCTGACAAGCGTTGCGTCATTATGATCCAATCCAACTAGCAGAGGAGCAAGCGGGTTCTTAACGGGAGTTTTACTCATGCAAATCAGACCTCGAACGCTTTGACTGACAGTTCTAGTTCTTCGTTCATTTTGTTTTTTTTGAC